>NSIF01000021.1 GCA_002737665.1 Flavobacteriales bacterium
CCACCAAAACCTTCTAAATGTGCCATGCCAACATTTGTAATTAATCCAAAATCGGGTTCTGTAATAGCGCATAAAAATTCGATTTCTTTTTGATGATTTGCTCCCATCTCAATTACTGCAATTTCATGCGATTCATTAAGCTGTAGCAAAGTGAGTGGAACGCCAATGTGATTATTTAAATTCCCACTTGTGAAATGTGTTTTAAATTTTTTGGAAAGCACGCGTGCAATAAGTTCTTTTGTTGTGGTTTTACCATTGCTTCCTGTCAGCGCTAATACTTTTAATTTTTTTTGCCCAAGTTTTTTTCGGTGGTACTGCGCTAGGTTTTGCAATGCAGTTAGCGCATCTTCAACAAAAATAAAATTTTCGGATTTTGTTTCTTGTATTTCATCTACTACTACATAGGCAGCGCCTTTTAACATTGCTTCTTTAGCAAAAAGATTTCCGTTAAATTTAGCTCCTTTTAATGCAAAAAAAATGCTTCCTTTTTCTACGTTGCGTGTATCCGTACAAACTTGCGGATGAAGAAGAAAAATTTCGTAAAGTTTTTCTGTGTTAGTGAATTTCATTTGGAGCGCAACGAGTTTTTATTTGTTTAGCAAAAAAAGACGCTCTAAGTTATGTAGAACTTAGAGCGTCAAGTATTTTTGTTTGAAAATTATTTTCCTCCTAGCCCAACGGGGCTACCAACTCGATCCATTGCACAACGGAAACCGATGTAAGACGAAGCTTGATTCTGATCAAGATATCTACGTGTTCCTGGTACCATCCAATATGCAAGGTCGTTCCAAGAGCCACCTTTGTAAACATGCACTTTGTCGTTTACTAATGTAAATGATGTTTGAGACTCAGGTGTTGCAAATTCATACATCATTTTATTTTTATTAGTGGACGGGTCCGTATAATAAACAGAGGAATTTAAATCTCCGTCATTATAGTTGATATTGTCTGAGTATTTATAATTACGGCGCTTGTCCAATTTATCTTCTTTATATGACGTACTCACTTGGCGGTAACGAATAGCACCTGGGACAGAAACGATATTACTATCTATGTCATAGCGTACAGAATCTTCAACCGCATAAGTTCCTGGAGTTAAGGAATCCTCTAAAAGAGTTTGGAATACATTTCCACGGAATGAACGGAAATCATCCTCATCTGTTCCACTAAGTGGACGATAAACATCAAGCACCCACTCAGATACGTTGCCTGCCATATTGTATAAGCCATAATCATTTGGCCAATAAGAATAAACAGGGGCTGTAATATCCGCGGCATCATTCAACATTCCAGCAATACCCATATTGTCTCCATTTGAACGTTTGTAGTTCGCCTGCATTTGTCCAATATATTGTTCATTAACATTACGAACGTGGTGTCCATTCCAAGGGTAAAGACGACGGTCAGTAACACGCTCATCAATAGTATTTCCAATCAAACCAAATGCAGCGTATTCCCATTCTGCTTCAGTTGGAAGTCTATATTTAGGAAGCAATATCCCATCTTCCATACGTACCATACGATCTTCTGGTCCTGTTGGATTTAAACTTGGAATATTTTGCAGTACATTTCCTACATATGGGTTGTTCGCTTTAGCACCAGCCAAATAGTGGTCTGTGTTAAATGTAGCCTCATTTATTTGGTCAGGAGCAAAATCAAGTATTCCTTCGCGAACAAGAATGAACTCATTTACACGGTCCGAACGCCAGCTACAAAAATTACTAGCTTGAAGCCAATTTACTCCTACAACAGGGTAATCCCTATAGGATGGGTGACGAAGATAATAATTCACATAAGGCTCATTGTAGGCTAGTTTTTCACGCCAAACGAGAGTGTCTGGTAGTGCCCCGACGAAAACTTCTGGATAGTCGGCCTGGTAAACTCGGTCTGTCCAGTATAAGTATTCCAAATAATCTAAATTTCTAACTTCAGTTTCGTCAATGTAAAATGAAGAAACGGTGACTCTACGAGGCTGGTTGTTCCAATCGTAATTAATATCATCCTCAACACGACCCATTGTAAAGGTTCCGCCTTGTACGAAAACTAAACCAGGTCCTGTTTCTTGTTCTTCGTAGGGTACGACCTCAAAACCCCCGTTGTCAGGGTCGTTGTAATTCCAACCAGTTATGTTAGAACGTTCTTTTTGACAGGAAGCTAAAATGGAGATTCCTGCAATAAGCATCAACGGCAGCGTGGCTTTATTCATGACTATTTTTTTTGTTGTGTTTATTATTTTAGGTATAACGAAAAAAAATTTCTTTTGATATGTTAGTATCGAAAATAAATTAATAAAGTTTAGAATGAAGGGCAACTTATTGTTCTGAACTTTTTCTTCTTTGGTTTGCATTGAAATTGCATTTGGAAAGAAAGCTCATGAGAACCAGCTGTTGCATTCGTTAGTTTAGAAATGGTTACGTCGTAGCTGTATCCAAATTTAAATAAATCCTGCTGAAACCCAACAAGAAGAATGAATGAGTCTGCATTTCGGTACCAAACACCTCCCACAATTGGGCCTTTTGTAATATAGATACCTAAATTCAATTGTTGAAAATCCTGTTGTTTTTGGAAAAGAATGTTCGGTGAAATACTAGATTCGCTGTACTTCCCACCTAAAGGAATGACAGCGCCTGCGTGTCCTGTGTATTTCATTGGTAGTTTGGAAGTTCCGAGGAATCCTTCATCAGGTTCTGTTATATGATGAACAGCAAATCCAAAGAAATATTTGCGGCTATAACCTAGTACACCAGCTGAAAAATCTACATTCGTCTTGTTGGTTACTCCAGGAACCTCATTTGTATTGTATATAAATCCACGGCGAGGGTCAATCATATCACCGAAATTTAATTTAGTCCAATCAACCGATTTTTGCATAAATGTGGCTTGAAGGCCCATTTTAATAGAAAATTCTCGGGATACATTTAATTGGTAAGAGTAAATACCTGAAATATTTGTGGTGTTTATTGTTGCTTGTCCTGCACGATCATTGGTCATTATAAGTCCAATTCCGCCACCAATTTCATCAATGTGCTGGTCGTAGGAAGCACTATAAGTTACGAATGTGCCAGAAATGCCAGGCCATTGGTTACGGTAATTAAAACACACTCTTGGACAACGAGCCGTTCCTGCAAAAGCCGGATTTAGATAAAGAGGGTTGGCGTAAAACTGAGTAAACTCGGGGTCTTGAGCAAACAAGTCACCCAAACCAACAGTAGAAATTAGACCCAAAACAATTACGAAGCGCTTAAACATATTGTGGTGCTATAATAATAAGAGAACAATTTTACGAAAAAAAAACGAAACAGTTTCAAATAATTCGTTTTTAAGGGAAATGACGGCAATAATTAGTGCTTTTATGCGTTTTCGAGGAGATTTAAAAACAGCATGAAATTTTATATACCAAAGTTAATTTATTTAAGCGAAAAAAGCAATTGCCAGCCAGAATACATTTGTTTAGTTGCAATTGTTACTTTTATAGATTCTATGCCAAATAAACAATGATGCAATTAATTCAATTAAAACGACATTTTCTACTTATTAGTATATTTCTTTGTTTGATTTTAAATACTTCTGCTCAAAATGCCCGGGAAGTATTGAAATTGGATAAAAGAGAAATTCGTTGGTCTGCTCCGGTTAATTCAGCGTTTTCTGATACAGAAAAGAGGAGCTTTCTCAGTTTCGACGGTGTAACTTATGATGCGGAAAGGGATTTTCTTCCTTTGTTTACTGAAAGCCGAAAACTTCCACTAGGAAGCACATCCGCTACTGCAAAAATTTATAATGCAGTATATACACCACTTGATCAAGCATCTTTAATTTCCATTGGACGATCAACCTCGTTTCTTTCAGACCAAGTTAAAATAGAGGTTTCTGTCTTGATTTCTCGTAGAGAACCAATTGCAAATGTTTCTATCATTCCTTTGAGAATCAATGCTGTAACAGGTCAGGTTGAAAAACTGCTCAGTTTTGATATTGAAATTCAGTCTAGCGAAAATGCTAACCGAATAGCACCTCTTAGTCAGTTTGCGTCCAACTCGGTTTTAGCTTCAGGTACTTGGCACCGAATTGGCGTCACTCTCAATGGAGTTTATAAAGTAGATTTTAACTTTCTTGCCGGTTTAGGGCTCGATATGTCTACGCTTGACCCTGCTACTATTCGTTTGTATGGGAATGGGCATGGCCAGCTTCCTTTTAGCAACTCAGGAACTCATCAAGATGATTTAAGTGAATACGCCATTGAAGTTCAAGATCAAAATTCAAACGGAATTTTTGATTCCAATGATTTGATGTTGTTTTATGGCACAACTCCTAATTCCTGGACTTTTAACTCCGGAGATAATCATTTTCATCACGCTGTTCATAAATATTGCGACACTACCTATTATTTCTTGACTACCGATTTAGGTCCTGGGAAAAGAATTTTATCTCAAGCTTCCACCATCACTCCTCCCAATCAAATCGTAAACGCTTTCGATGATTACCAGTTTCATGAATATGACAATGAAAATTTGATTAAATCTGGAAGAGAGTGGTACGGAGAAAAATTCGACATTCTTAATTCCTACAGCTTTGCATTTGTTTTCCCAAATATTGTTGATACGTCCAACGCTAGTGTAGAGGTTGATTTAATTTCACGTTGCGACATTGCCAACTCATACGCTGTAAACGCACAAACAACATCGGGAGTGTTGTCAACAGGATTTATAAGTTCAGCTTGTTATTATTGCACTTACGCAGCATCAGGAAACACAAACATTTCTTTTCATCCAACGAATTCACTTATCAATGTGAGTATAACCAAACAAAACGCTACCGCTGTTGGATGGTTAAATTGGATTAGGGTAAATGCACGACGGAAATTAATAATGAATGGCAGTCAAATGAGTTTTCGCGATTCAAGAACTGCTGGCTTAGGAAACATTTCGCAATTTACTTTGGACGGCGCTATGCCAAGCTTAAAGGTTTGGGACGTTTCTGATCTTTCCAATGTTGCATTGCAAAGTACTGTTTCAGTAAACACAACTTTAGAATGGAAAATACCTACGGACTATGTACATGAATTTATTGCATTCGATGGACTTTCCTTTCAGACTCCCGTAAATTTTGGTGCTGTTGCAAATCAGAATTTGCATTCCATGCAGGCAGTAGATTTTATTATTGTAACGCACCCTGATTTTCAGACGCAAGCGCAAGAATTAGCAGACCTTCATTCGACTTTTGATAGTCTATCTTATTTAATTGTTAATCCTCAACAGATATACAATGAATTCTCTTCGGGAATGCAGGACGTAACAGCAATTCGTGATTTTGTTCGAATGATTTACTCTCGTGCTTTAAGTCAAACAGATCTTCCAAGGTATCTTCTTTTATATGGTGATGGTTCTTATGATAACAAACATCGACTCCCAAGTAATTCTAATTTTATCCCAACTTTTCAAAATTTAAATTCTCTTACTCCAACGGAATCGTATGTATCCGATCAATATTTTACATTACTCGATGACGCAGGTGGTTGGGATAACGGTAGTGATGTTGGCGCAATGGACATTGGTGTTGGACGTTTCCCTGTCCGTTCAGGTTATGAAGCACAAGTTATGGTTGATAAAGTCAGGCAATATATGACACGCCAAATGCCCGTTTCCAATGTTGCGGTTTGCGCAACTGATCGATGTTCAAATGGCGGGGAGTGGAAAAATTGGATTGCATTTATTGGTGATGATGAAGATTCTGATATTCACATGAGCCAAGCGAATCAACTTGCAACTTTTGTTGATACCACATATGATAATTTTAATATTGATAAAATTTATTTAGATGCCTATCAGCAACAACAAACACCAGGTGGAGAAAGATATCCTGATGTTAATGCTGCAATTGATAAACGTCAGGCATTGGGTTCTCTTATATTAAATTATACGGGACACGGCGGTGAAGTTGGTTGGGCACATGAACGTATTTTGGAAGTTTCGCAAGTTAATGGATGGACAAATAGTTGTAATATGCCATTGTTTGTCACTGCAACATGTGAGTTCAGTCGTTTTGACGATCCATTTAGAACATCTGCAGGTGAATACGTATTATTAAATTCAGCCGGCGGAGGAATTGGTTTACTTACCACTGTTCGTCTGGTTTACTCAACGCCAAATTTTGTTCTGAATCAAAATTTTTACGAATGTGCTTTTGAAAAGGTGAACGGTGAAATGCCGCGGATTGGAGATCTGTACCGTATTACTCAAGTCTCTAGCGGGAATAATACCAACAATAGAAATTTTACTTTACTTGGCGACCCAGCGTTGAGACTAAATTATCCTATTAATTCTGTAGCTACAACCGAGGTCAATCATGTTGTGATTACAAGTCAGCCAGATACTTTGCGTGCACTAAGTTTTGTTACGATAAAAGGTTTTGTGTCAGACTCACTTGGAAACATTCTTCCAAATTTCAACGGAATTCTTTATCCTTCTGTTTTTGATAAAGCAAAAATGATTACAACATTAGCAAACGATCCGCCTAATCCAGCTTTTACTTTCCTTTTACAGAAAAGCGTTTTGTATCATGGTAAGGCAAGTGTTGTGAATGGATATTTTGAGTTTTCTTTTGTTGTTCCTAAGGATATTGCTTACCAATATGGATTGGGTCGATTAAGTTATTTTGCAGATAACGGAATAACAGACGCCAGTGGAAGTTTTGAAAATATTATTATTGGCGGCTCTAATCCAAATGCACCTACTGATGTTACCGGTCCGCAATTAAAACTTTATCTCAACGACAGTAATTTTGTTTTCGGAGGAATTACAAACAATAGCCCGAAACTTTTTGCAGTTGTTCTCGATTCAAACGGTGTGAATACGGTTGGAAATGGAATCGGTCACGATGTGGTTGCAATTCTTGATGACGAAACTGCGAATGCAATAGTTTTAAATGATTATTATCAATCTGATATAAACAGTTACCAAAGCGGGAAAATTATTTATCCTTTCAGTTCTTTGGAACAAGGTAAACACACACTGAGTTTGAAGGTATGGGATGTTTATAACAACTCGACTACAGTAAAAACTGAATTTACAGTAACAAATCCTGAAGTGCTTACATTGAATCACGTTCTTAATTATCCAAACCCATTTACGACACATACGTCATTTTATATGGAGTATAACCAATGCTGTGTTGATTACGATATCATGATTCAAGTGTTTACGGTTTCAGGGAAATTGGTAAAAACTATCAATGAACACGTCGCTTCAGAAGGGTTCCGTTCGGAGGCAATTGATTGGGATGGAAAAGATGATTATGGAGATTTTCTTGGTCGTGGGGTTTATATTTATCATGTAGTGGCTCGTACTTCTGATGGTAAAACAGCTGATAAATTCGAAAAACTTGTAATTCTTAAATAGGTATTAAACTATCGTCTTATTTTTTTAATTTTGTTTCTTAATATTGCGCATATGAATAAAAAAGTGATCAGAATGGTAATTGGTGGTGGATTTATTGCCACATTTTTCATTTCAATTCAAGTTAACGCTCAGGTGACAACAGCTCAGGTAAATCAATTTTTGAGTCAGATTAATACCATTACAACAGCTGTTCCTTTTTTAATGATCACACCTGATTCTCGAGCTGCAGGCATGGGTGAAACTGGCGTTGCTACTACTCCTGATGTTAATTCTGTCCATTGGAATGCAGCAAAGCTTCCCTTTTCTGATAAAAAGATGGGACTTGGTATTTCCTATGCACCTTGGTTACGCGCCTTAGTTCCGGATATTAATTTAGCGTATGTTTCTTTTTATTCTAAATTAAAAGATAAAAATTCAGCTGTAGCAGGGTCTATGCGGTATTTTTCAATGGGAAATATCACATTTACCGATAACGTTGGAAACACAATTGGACAGTTTCGTCCAAATGAATTTGCATTTGATGGAACTTATTCGCGGAAGTTAGGAAGTAAATTTTCTGCAGCAATGACAGCGCGGTTGATTCGTTCTAATCTAACCAATGGAATCACTGTTGCCGGACAAGATACAAAAGCAGGTTCTGCTTTTGCTGTAGATTTATCTGGTTATTATAACAACAAAAAAATTAAAATTGATGGTAAGCCGGGCACTTTAATGTTTGGATTGGTGATTTCCAATATTGGGTCTAAAATATCTTACAGCACTTCCGTTAATCGTGATTTTATTCCTATGAATCTCAGACTTGGATCTGGGATTGTGATTGATGCTGATGCCTATAACCAGATTGGGTTCCAATTGGAATTTACTAAATTACTAGTTCCTACTCCGCCACAATATTCAATTGATGCAAATGGCAGCCCCAACATAGATCCTAATACTGGACAGTATGTTATTCTTGCTGGTAGAGATCCAAATGTTTCTGTGCCGCAAGCAATTTTTCAGTCATTTTACGATGCCCCAGGTGGTTTTAAAGAAGAGTTGCGCGAAATAAATATTTGTACTGGTTTAGAATATTGGTACAACCAGATTTTTGCAGTTCGCGCGGGATATTTTTACGAGGCAGCTACAAAGGGAAATAGACAATTTCTAACGATTGGTGCTGGTTTGAAATACAATGTGTTTGGTTTGGATTTTGCTTACCTGATCCCTACAAATGGCCAACGCAGCCCATTACAAAATACACTTCGCTTTACGTTAATTTTTGACTTTGATGCTTTTAATAATCTAGGTAAGGACGCAGGGGCTAACGAAGGAGGCAAATAATTTCATTGCTGTTATAAATTTGCAGTACTATTTTTATAATCGGTTGAATGTATTACGATTTTGTAAAAAATAAATAATGGCCCCCAATTTTAGAGTAGGTTTAGGTTTTGATGTTCATCAACTTGTAAAGGGGAGGGAACTTTGGCTTGGCGGAGTACGCATTGAGCATGAATTTGGATGTGATGGGCATTCAGACGCTGACGTACTCTTACATGCAATTTGTGATGCTCTTTTAGGAGCGGGCGGAATGCGCGATATTGGGTTTCATTTTCCAAATACGGAAGATGCGTATAAAAATATTGACAGTAAAATTTTGTTAGAAAAAGTTGTTAAACTACTTGTGGAAAAAGCTTGGAAGGTTGGCAATATTGACGCAACACTTGCAATGGAACGTCCTAAAATAAATGCGCATGTGCCAATGATGATCAGCACGATATCAAAAATTCTTCAGGTTGAAGAAAGTTGCATTTCTATTAAAGCAACAACAAATGAAAAGTTGGGTTATGTGGGAAAAGAAGAAGGTGTTAATGCTTGGGCGGTTGCGCTCATCTACAAATAAAGCTTTCCATTTTTAAAATATAATTAGCCTTCTTACTAATTAATTGAAATTCCAAATTCGAGTCCAATGATGTAAAGTGTTTGAGGGTCGCTACGATTCCATTCTTTTTGATAAAGAAAATAAGTTCCCAAAGTCATTTTATTATTTATGCTATAGTTTGATCCAATTAAAAAACGGGAGCGGTCAAAACCATTGCCCCATGGTAAACGAGGGTTTTGTAATTGCCATCGTAACTCTGCACCGATGTATGGCGAAATTCGATCACTAAACTTATATTCAATCTTAAAAAGATTGCGAAGATAAATTTCTGGCACATTGGCAAGATCACTATCGTATCCTAAACTTCTCCACTCACTTTGTAAGCGCAGTCGGTACCCTAACGACCATTTTTTTGGTTTTATTTTGAATGCAAAATCGGTGTAAAGTCGGTTTCTTATTCCATACGAGCCATCGCCTTTTTGCTTATCAATGAATCGGTAAACAGTTGATACTTTTAAAAAATTAGTGACTTTATAGGTACAGCCCAGATTGGTATAAACTAAATTAAAATTACTCAGGTTGTCTTTTAATCGGAGTTCCTGATCAAGATTTAAAGCAAATTTGTCGCCAAGGCCTTTATTGAAACTAAAAGTCATCCATGAACCGAGGTCTTCTGTTTGTGAAAAAGTTGGGACGAAGGAGATACTAAATATAAAAAAAAGAATATATTTTTTCATATTTAGCCTTGCGACTGGTTTTTGTTTTCGTAGTAATAAATTTTTATGGTAGCCGTATCTCGAAGAAAATCTATTTTCCCTATACTTGCTTTATGGACATGCAAGCCAAGTCTTTTACTTAGGTCCTCCAATAATTCTTTGTGTTTATCCGGTTTTATCAATTCGATATTTTCATATTGGATTGTTTTCACAAATTCAGTTTTGATGACCACATTTCCATCAAGGAGGAATGCGGCAACTATAATTATTGCATTGATGATGCAAATTTCTAATAGATTCCCTTTGTTAACGGAGCTCATTAGTCCAAGTGCAATTACTGTAAATAAATAGGTCATGTCACGCGCAGAAATATCTTCCGTTCGATAGCGAAGCAATGAAAAAACAGCAAAAAGTCCAAATGCCGCGCCAGTGGAAAACCCTGATTTAGCGTTTAGTAAATTAGTGATAATAAAAATGGTAATGTTAAACATGAAGAATGTGAAGACATGGTCGCGACGCCTGTAGACGGGATAATAGATCATTCGGATCAGCAAAAACATTGAAATTAAATCAATCAACAATCGGAAAAAAAATGCTGGCGTAAATCGTTCTATGGTATAGGTAAAAAATGTGGCGTCTGTGTTTTCCTCATCTTTTTCTTTTTTATTTTTCTTTTTAGTATTACCTGATTCGTCCGATGAACCGTCACCTGCAGAAATTGAGGTATTGTCATTTGCTACATTATCTTGCGCGTATAAAGCCGGCGCAGGTGTAAATGTTAATAGCAGTAAGGGCAGTAAAAACTTAAGCAGTGTATGTTTCATCGATTATTTTTTGAATTGCTAAAATGTTTGGTTTAAAATTATTTTTTTTAATATCTGGTATTAACTTGCTTACTGCGAGACAATACTTACTTGTTCCGCCTTTACGAATATGCATTTTTTTTAAGCATTTTACAAATGGCGTTTCATGTACTTTAGCTTGTTTTACTTCTATGATAACAAGTCCGGTAAAATCTGCCTCGGCCTCATTGTTTTTGACTTCAAGATCTAAATCAATAGTAATCCGCTCTTCTTGCTTATTGTTTACAAGCGTGACACGATTATAATTTACCCATAATTTAGGTTCTATGCTTTCTGGCGTCATGCCAGCAACTGATTCAAGAAGCTGTCGTGAGTTATCCGTGATGCTGTTTTCCGCATTAGTGTTTTTGACTCGCTTTTTAATAACCCTTCCTTTATTATTTTTAAACTTTACTTCAAAAAAAGTTAGTTTTGTTTCAACATAACGGCGCAATCGTATCTTGTAACGATTCATTTTTCCGTTATGGTGATTTTGAAATAGATCAAATTCTGGTGTGTCGTAATAGAGTGTTTCGTATCTGCTCATTCTTGTCCCTTCTACTTCTAGTGCTCTGTAGTCATCGCGCACCATCTTTAATAATTCAGGTAAAAGAGAAATATTGAAATTGTATTTTCTATCAGTGCGGTCCATTAGCTTAACACGATCCATTTCCTTGAGCGAAATTGGTTCAAATGAATTGAGTACCTCTTGGACTTTGTTTTTCAAGTAAATTGCTAATAGGTGTATGTAAACTTAACTTGTTTTAGTAAAATATCTCCTGGCCCCCAAACTTTTTTTTCTGTTCTTAAACCTTTTGTGTCGTAAAAGTAATTTGATTTTTGTACCAATGTTTTCCCAGCATTGTATTCGATTTCCTCTGTTTTATTCCCTTTAGAATTGTAAGTAAATGTGGTTTTTTTAATAATTGCTCCTGTCATATCTACTATTACCTCTTCTGTTTTATCCCCAGCAGCATTGTATTTCCAAGTTGTTTTTTTGTATTTCTTATCGTTTGCTGCGACTTCATTAGGGTCTGTATTTGGCTGCTCTATAATCTCTTCAATTTTTTCTTTGCCAGCGTACTTTATTGTTTGTTTTTTTTTAATGGTTCCGTTTGGGTTGTATTCAATTTCTGTTGTAGTGTTTCCTGAGCCATCATATGTACTGTAACCAGATTTAAAGGGAATATTTGCTTTGCCGTCTATGTAAAGCGTAGTGTTTTCTGTTTTGCTTTTTACTTTTAATTCCTTCAACTGTTTTTTGGATTGTGCAAGGAGTGGTACTGCAAAAACGGAGAAAATAATTAAAAAAAATAAAATGCGTTTCATAGAAATTATTTATTGATTCTTAAATTACTTAATGTAGTAGCTTGTTTTCTATCGGTAATTTCAATGTCAGTTGAAATTGCATTTTTACCTGATGGAAAGTTTACTAAATCACAAGCTTCATTGGAATACACATAAACCCTGTATTTGCCTTTACGGAGATAATTGAATTTATAGGTTCCATCTGGCGACGTTTTTACTCTTTCTCCATAGCTTGGGTCGTCACCGTATATTAAGTAAACATCCTCGTCTGGTGCATAAAATGGAATAAATCCAGAGCTGGAATCAAGGTAGTTGCATCCAGGGTCTGTAAAGTTTCCGTAAGCATAAACTCTCCCAGAAATGGATGCCTGTCCTCCTGGACCAGGACCGTTTTTGCAGGATGAAAAGAACGTTATTGAAAAAACGATTAGAATTATTAAAATGCGAGCCATATTTATGTAGTTAATAGTCTAAAAATCAGATAAAAGATAGTTTGACATAAAATCTTTATTATAAATCAAAGTTAGTGACCTTTTTGAGATTTAGGATAAACAATTTACTTTAAATATAGTTTTGAATAATGATTTGTTAACCTAATAGCGATATTGAATTTTTGATTTTTAAATCAAAAATTCAATATTACTTGAACTAAAAAAACACATCAACTTTCGGGAAGAACAACAATTTAATGAATGACAGCAATAGGAGTTCTTTTATTTTCTCCATTACCGTTAGTCACCGACAAAAGATAAATTCCATTTGCCATTCTCTCTGTTGCAATCAAATAATTATTGTTGTCGAAGTTTAAAATATTCTCTGTAGAAATTACATTACCCGTTACGTCGTAAATTTGAAGAAAACAATCACCCAAATTCCAATTCTGTGGAAGTGAAATTGTTACTATGGTAGCAGAAGGGTTAGGGAAAACAGAAAGTTGTGACACAGTAGTCATTGTTTCACTGGTTCCCAACCAACAACCAAATGGTGCAAGTTGTGTAGTAAGACTTGCATTTCTTGCCATAATAAAAGTTTTAATACCAGGTGTATTATTTACATTCATTATGATGTTGTTTTCAAATTGCGCGTTTGTAAAAAATTTATTCGGATCTGCATAAACATCCGGTCGAATTAAATTCACTAAGCTATCAATTTTTGAATCTAAATTAGCATTTGTAAAGTCAGCCGACATAGCACAGAGTGACGAAATGTACATACTTCGATAGGTTGCATCAGCTAACATTTTTTGTCCAAGAGGTCGGTTACTCGCTTGGCCTAAGTAATCATAATTAAGATTTTGTATTTGTGGGATACTCATCGACATATTAAAATTACCAAACGCTTCGTTCACGTCCCAGGCTATCCAATGGAATTTAAAATAAGTGGAATCGTTATAAGCGTAATAATTATGTCCGCTCCCAGCATAGGAATCTAGGTTTGCAAAAAGATTTTGCGCTGCCATGTAATTAAGAAAACTCCAGGAGTCTAACACCGTTTCCAATGTGTCAAAATAAACAGATGGTACGCTGTTGTTTGCCAAGTTAAGTAGCTGCACTAAATCACTCCAATTAATAACTGTTGAACTTGAATTTAATTCGTAGTGCGAGTAGTAAGCACTAGCGGCAGACCCGTACCATTTTGTGTCGCCGCTCGGATCTCCCTTGTAAAGGTTGCCGTCATCATCAGGAAATCGTTGCTTCAAAAATTTACTATCCACCTCTTCTACTAAATCATAAAGTCCCCAATAAATGTTGTTAAAATAAACACGCGCATAAGTGCAGCGAGGAGAAAAAACACCGTGACTATTCATAAAATCAAGGGCAATTTTTTCACGCAAAAAACTTGGATCTTTAAATCCATTGTTCAGATTTACTTTTTTTATGCCATCAAAATCTTGTCCTGGAACATAATAGTTGAAATCAAGTTTCATGGATTTTTTTACACTTGGATTATTAAACGACGAATTCCCTTTGAATTTGACACCAATTGTCGGCATTGTACGACCATCAAAAATCACATCACAGCTCATGTAGGTGTCGTTAACATGGGTGTTTAGTAGTGAATCGTAGTAAGAAGGTTGAGAAAAATTTAGATAGATATCATGTATGAAATTGGCACTCCAAATACTGTCGCCATCAGCGGCATTTGATTTTCCAAAAAGAGATATTGATAGAAAAACAACAAAAAGTAATTTTTTCATAAACATATTTGTTTTTTTAAATACGCAAATAATACGCAAAGAGGTTATTAAGGTTTTCTAAATGTAGATAAAAGTAATTATTAATAGGATTTAAGATGCCAAAGACACTACAATAAATTTTTAAATGGGAGCGCGTATAACTACTATCTTTGTGACATCTAATTATGAAAAAGCACATTATAACCACTTCCTATACGGAATTTGCAAGTGATACCGAACTGGCGGGTGCCGACTTGGAGTTATTAAAAACTGCACGAACGGTTGCTAAATGCGCTTATGCTCCCTATTCAAAATTTTATGTTGGTGCTGCATTAAGATTGGAAAATGGAATTATAGTTACCGGAAATAACCAAGAAAATGCTGCTTATCCTTCCGGCATGTGTGCTGAACGCGTTGCTATTTTTGCAGCAGGAGCAAACTATCCTGATTATGCTATTGATTCTATTGCTATTTGTTGTGTAACTGCAAGTGCAAACGGAAAACCATTTTCTCCCTGTGGTGGATGTCGCCAGGTTTTATTTGAATATGAAAATAGATCAAAAAAACCAATGAGAATTATCTTGGGAGGAATGACAGGCATTATTTATTTGATTAGTAGTGTAAAAGATTTGTTGCCATTATCTTTTGTAGGGGATTTTCTTAAAAAGTAAATTCTCATTGACAAAATATGTTTTAAATATAAAACGCTATTGAATCATTTAAATAATAGGAAATTAATTGAATTGCTTTTTCCCAAACCAATTTATTATCTTTACAGTATTAAAAATTATTCTTTTTCAGTCAATCAAAACTCACCAAAATGACGCTAGTTGCGCAACAGGTTTTTAGTAAGGAAACGTATTTAAAGTGGTATGAATCTATGCTGCTCATGCGTCGTTTCGAAGAAAAATGTGGAGAGCTTTATATTGGACAAAAAATTCGCGGATTTTGTCATTTATACATTGGTCAGGAGGCCTTAGTAGCTGGTTCTGAAACCGCAATAATGAAGGACGACAGAGTAATAACTGCATATCGTGACCATGCTCATCCTATTGGGAGGGGCTTGCACCCTAAATTTGTTTTGGCTGAGTTAATGGCAAAAATTACGGGCACTTCAAAAGGAAAAGGAGGCTCTATGCATATTTTTTCCAAAGAATTTAATTTTTTTGGTGGGCACGGAATAGTTGGAGGGCAAATACCACTTGGTGCAGGAATAGCTTTTGCTGATCAATACAATGGAAATAAAAATGTGACACTTTGTTATATGGGTGATGGCGCTGTTCGTCAAGGAGCATTGCATGAAACATTTAATATGGCAATGCTTTGGAAATTACCTGTTATATTTATTATAGAGAATAATAATTATGCAATGGGAACTTCGGTTGAACGGACTAGCAATGTCCATGAGCTATATAAATTAGGTGCCGCTTATGACATGCCATCGTTTCAAGTTGACGGAATGAAATGCGAGACCGTTCATGAAGCTATTGCATCGGCAGCAACTCGCGCAAGAAAAGGAGATGGGCCAACTTTATTGGAGATGAAAACGTATCGTTACCGAGGTCACTCCATGTCGGATCCTGCTAAATACAGATTAAAGGAAGAGTTGGATGAATACAAGCAGAAAGATCCTATTGAGCAGGTAATTACGACGTTAAAATCGAATGCATGGATTGACGATGCGGGAATTGAAAAAATGGAAACGAAAGTCGCAGCGATTGTTAGTGAATCGGTGAAATTTGCAGAGGAAAGTCCGTTCCCAGATGTTTCTGAACTTTACAATGATATTTATGCAGAGAAAGATTATCCGTTTATTAAAGATTAATTAAAGAGCTGATAAACTTAAACGCATAAAAATAAATTATAATTAATATTATGGCCGAGGTTATTAGAATGCCAAAACTCAGCGATACCATGACAGATGGTGTTGTTGCATCTTGGAATAAAAAAGTTGGCGATACAATCAAGCGAGGAGAAATTCTTGCAGAGATTGAAACGGATAAAGCCACAATGGAATTCGAGTCTTTTTTCAATGGAACATTATTATATATTGGTATTGAAAAAGGTGACGGAGCGCCTGTCGATGCGATCATTGCAATAATAGGGGCTGCTGGTGATGATGTTGCGGCAATTCTTGCTGCGGAGGAATTAAAAGTTCCAGCAAAGAAAGAGGAAGTTATTGCCGAGAAAAAAGTTGAAAAGAAACCGGAGGTTCAGATTCAAAAAAAATCGAAACCAATTATTGTTCAGTCAGATGAAAGTGGTGACGGCAGATTAAAAGCGTCCCCTCTTGCAAAGAGGATGGCGGGGGAAAAAGGAATTGATATTTATGCTATTCAAGGAAGTGGTGGAGCAGGTCGTGTGGTTAAGCGTGACGTTGATGCTTGGCATCCTTCCCGCATTCCACCAGTAATGCAACACGAAGTACAGTTCGATGTTACTGTAAATGCGGCTGGTGAATATACCGACGAGCCCATCTCGCAAATGAGAAAAGTAATAGCAAAACGACTTTCTGAAAGTAAATTTAATGCACCTCATTTTTACCTCACAATGAAAATTGATATGGGGAATGCCTTTTTGCTTCGAGAAAAAATTAATTCTCAAGGCGGGAGTAAAATTTCTTTTAACGATTTGGTGGTTCGTGCTGCCGCTCAATCGCTCAAAGAAAACCCTAAGGTAAATGCCGCTTGGTATGGCGATCGAATAAGAATCAATCATAATATAAATATAGGCGTTGCTGTTGCTGTTGAGGACGGACTACTTGTTCCTGTTGTGCGCAATGCAGATAAAAAATCTTTTGCTGAAATTGCTGGAGAAGTAAAAGTATTTGCTCAAAAGGCGAAAGACAAAAAACTTCAACCTAGCGATTGGGAAGGAAATACATTCACAATTTCAAATCTTGGAATGTTCGGTGTTGAATCTTTTACAGCAATTATTAATTCTCCAGACGCTTGTATTCTTGCCGTTGGCGGAATAGCGGATGTTCCAGTTGTGAAAGAAGGCAAAATAGTTCCAGGTAAAGTGATGAAGGTTACTTTGTCCTGTGATCATCGAGTAGTGGATGGTGCATTGGGCGCGGCATTTTTACAATCCTTGAAAAAGATTTTGGAGCATTCTGAAGTTTAATTTCAATTTCTACATCGTATATTCGCTTTGTGGCAAATAATTTACTCGATACACCCATAGAATATCTTAAAGGCGTTGGTCCTGAACGTGCCAAACTTCTAAAACAAGAGTTTGATATTCATTCCTTCGGTGATTTGTTGCGCTGGTATCCGTATCGATATGTTGATCGCACACGATTTTATAAAACAAATGAAATTTCTGGCGATTTGCTCTATGTGCAATTGCGAGGACAAATTCGCTCCTTAAAATCTTCTGGTCACTCAAAAGGCGCACGCATGACAGCTCAATTTGTTGACGATGCGGGCAGCGTGGAGTTAATTTGGTTTGCTGGATTAAAATGGTTGCAAGGCAAATATAAGCCGGGCCAGGAATATGTTGTGTTTGGTAAGCCTACTGTTTATAATGGAAAAATAAATATAGCTCATCCAGAAACAGAAGAGATTACAGTTGAAAATTTGAAACGTACGAGCGCCTTGCAGCCCATGTATTCTTCCTCTGAACGTTCTAAAATGAAGGGGCTGGATTCAAAGGGGATAATGAAATTACAAAAGACCATTTCGTTGTTGGTTGAATCGAAAATTCCAGAAACACTTCCAGAAAAAATAATTGAGAATCTGAAGTTACTTTCTAGAGAGGAAACATTAAAACAAATTCATTTTCCATCGAACCCACAAATTGTTTTACGTGCCGAGGCACGAATTAAGTTTGAAGAATTCTTGTATATCCAATTACGAATTCTGCGTGTGAAAATGATGCGGCAGGAAAATGTGAAGGGCTGGGTATTTGATACCGTTGGTGAGCAGTTCAATTCTTTTTTCAATAACCATCTTCCTTTTCCATTGACGAATGCACAGAAACGTGTCATTAAAGAGATTCGTCAAGATTTAGGTGGAGGCAAACAAATGAATCGTTTATTGCAGGGCGATGTAGGAAGTGGAAAAACGGTTGTCGCTTTGATGTGTATGTTACTTGCAAACGATAATGGTTTCCAGGCATGTTTGATGGCTCCCACAGAAATTTTAGCAAATCAACATTTTGTCACCTTGAAAGAGTTGCTAAAAAATATGTCAATTCATATTGGATTACTCACAGGGAGTACAAAAACAAAAGACCGAAAAGTTTTGCATGAAGCACTACGTTCTGGTGAAATGAATATTTTAATTGGAACACATGCTTTGATTGAAGATGTGGTGCAATTCAAAAATCTTGGTCTTGTTGTGATTGATGAGCAACATCGTTTTGGTGTTGAGCAACGGTCAAAGTTGTGGAAGAAAAATACCAACCCTCCTCATATTCTTGTAATGACCGCAACACCAATACCACGAACGCTTGCAATGACACTTTATGGAGATCTTGATACTTCAATAATTGATGAAATGCCTCCCGGCAGAAAACAAATTAGGACGGTTCATTATTTTGATTCACAGCGTCTGCGAGTTTTTGGATTTATGAAGGAACAAATTCAAGCAGGGCGACAAATTTATTTGGTTTATCCATTGATTGATGAAAGTAAAACAATGGATTATAAAAATCTGATGGATGGCTATGAAAGTATTTCACGTGCTTTTCCTCTTCCCGAGTTTAACGTTAGTATCGTGCATGGACAAATGAAAGCCGCCGATAAAAATTTTGAGATGGAGCGTTTTGTAAAAGGGGAAACTAATATAATGGTGGCCACCACAGTAATTGAAGTTGGAGTTAACATTCCCAATGCAAGTGTGATGATTGTTGAAAGTGCCGAACGTTTTGGTTTGTCTCAATTGCATCAATTGCGTGGGCGAGTTGGCAGAGGTGCGGAGCAATCGTTTTGTATTTTGATGACATCCTATAAACTTGGAAAGGATTCAAAACTTCGCATGGACACTATGGTGAGAACAAACGATGGTTTTGAAATTGCTGAAGTTGATTTGAAGTTACGAGGACCGGGAGATTTGGAAGGAACGCAGCAAAGTGGATTGATTGGATTGCGTTTGGCTGACATAACAAAAGACGGCGCTATTCTTCAACATGCTCGTGGTGTGGCAGCAGAAATTTTAGATGACGATCCTACTTTAGAAAAACCAATTCACGCAGCTTTGTTGAATGAAATGAAACGAGAGCAAAAAAGTTCAGTGAATTGGGGAAGGATTTCTTAATTTTTTCCAATTTAATTATTGAATGGATGAATCGGAATACAATTATTGAATTATTTCTGGCTCAACAATTGGCATGCTTAATCCTAAAATTTTCAGTTGGGAGATCAGGTCATTTTTTAGTACTTCTGCATTATAAATAGTTGCCATCTCAACTAGCGCAAACATCCCATCTCTAATTGAACCAATATCGCCAGGTGTTCTTTGTCCAAAAGATTGGTACCACCTGAATGTATTAAAATAATTCATGAAACAAATTCTTGAAAGATTTCCAGCGAGTTGGTAGTCATCTGCTAAATAAGAAGTGTTGATCATTTCTAACCATGTATTATCGGGGGCAATTTGTGTTGCGGGAATTTCTGAGGTGCATTTTTTAATTACAGCGATGGCTTCTTTTTTCTTTCCAGCTTCAGCAAGTGCATTGGCTATTACAGAGCAAGAAAAACGAATTGGATCGGCAAACATTCTTTGTGAGGTTATATCTGCGTACACATTAGGATTTTTTAATCCACCAAATGAAAAAGTATTCATTACTAATTTATAAGATTTTTCCAATTGTACTTGTGGACGATTAGTTAAACTTTTTTCAGCTCGCATGTTTTTCATAGGAACCAGTCGGTAGGCAAGCCCTTCTAATTGCAAATAGTCATCTAGACCAACATAGCTATTGCCAGGCATATTTACAGCAAAATAAATTGGACGTTTCCATTCGTTATGCGCAAGCATATCTAGTATTGCAATCTGATCTTTTAAAAGGTAGCTTCCTCGAATACGAAAATAGATTGAGTCTTCAATGTCATTCACATTAGAAACATTGAGTATGTTTGATTTGAGAAACTCCTTTTTGTTTACGGGAATTTTCATGTTCCGAGTTGGAATGTAATTTAAAGTATCTCCAGATGTACTAACAAAGCGGTCACTAAATTTATTCGTAGTAAAGAGATCAACCACTTTGCTTAACTCCAATGTGTCATTGGTTTCTTCAAAAAGATTTATATAATCTCGTGTGCCTTCTCTGTAATCCCAACTTTTCATACTAATTGGTAAGGGTTCAGATGTGTACTGTTTCTTTTTCATTTGGTCAATGTACCAATCGCATCGAAAAAGAGAAATACAAACTATACGTACATCTTGTCGAATACCCAAAACCTCCTGCGCATACCAAAGTGGAAACGTGTCATTATCTGCATAGGTAAATAGTATTGCATTTTTTTCACAGGAATTAAGAAAATTAATCGCAATGTCATTTCCAACTGTTCTTCCTGAGCGATTATGGTCGTTCCAATTTTGAGCAAGTAGTAACATTGGTGATAAAATGCTACATGTCATTGCAAATGTAACTGCGAGCATTGCTTTTTTCGCACCACCAAAAAGTTCAAAAAGGTGTAACACTCCAAGGCCTATCCAAATCGAGAAAGCATAAAATGAACCTACGTAAGCATAATCTCTATCGCGTGGTTGCCAAGGCGTTTGGTTAAGGTATAAGACAATTGCCAGTCCTGTGAAAACAAAAAGTAGTGTTGCAACTGTTGCATCTTTTTTTGAGTTTTTGAAATGCCAAATTAGCCCTAAAATTCCAAGGAAAAATGGAATTCCAAAATAACAATTCCTTGCTTTATTATCCCGCTGACTTTGAGGTAACAAATCTTGATCTCCTAAACGAGCATTATCTAGTTTTGGAATTCCCGATAACCAATTTCCTTCCACATCATTTCCGTAACCAAGAAAATCGTTTTGTCGTCCCCAAAAATTCCACATGAAATAGCGCGCATACATCCACCCACATTGGTACGCTAGAAAAAATTGTAAATTTTGTGCAGTTGTTGGAATTAAAGCAGTGCTTGTTATTTTTCCATTTTCATCAGTGAAAGCAGTGGAGTCGCCTTTGCCTGTCACCCAAGATTCATATGCTTGTGTGTGGCTAGCGCTATACATACGAGGGAAAAAAGAACAGCCCCGAGTATCATAATTTGAAATAGATTGTTTTCTAGCGTCACTGACAATGTATTTTTTCTTTGCCACATCTTGCACATAAATAGGGTTTCCGTCTAAATAGGGAACGCTATTGTCTAAAGGCGAATTATAACTTTGCCCGTACAGCAACGGCCAATCTCCATATTGTTCTCTATTCAAATATGAAAGTAAACTAACTGCATCAGAGGGTTTGTTTTCATTTATTGGCGTACCTGCTTGTGCGCGAATAACAAGAATAAAAAAGCTGGAGTAACCGATTAACAATACTGTAAAACAAAGAATAGCTGTATTCAGCCAAATTATTTTTTTGTGAATTGTAATTAATAATCCTGTTGTGATTACAATGATAATTGTTGTAAAATAAAATATAATTCCAGAATTAAATCCAAAACCAAGATAGTTTACAAAAAACAATTCAGTTTTTCCAGCAAGACTTACTATTCCTGGAATTAGTACGTCTTGCACTCCACCGAGCATAGCAAGTGCAACAATTGACGTAATGACCACACCTAAAATCGTTGTTTCTTTTTTACGGAAGTACCAAACGAAAACCATTGCTGGAATAGTTAATAAATTCAACAGGTGCACCCCAATTGAAAGCCCAATCATATACGCGATAAAAATTAACCAACGGTCACTGTGTGGCTCGTCAGCTGCACTCTCCCATCTCAACATTGCCCAAAATACAATTGCAGTAAACAGAGAGGATAAAGCATAGACTTCGCCTTCACCAGCAGAAAACCATGCCGAATCGGTAAAAGAGTAGGATAGTGCGCCAATAACTCCTGCCGTAAGCGTGATTATTAGATTTAATGTAGAATAACTTTCCTGTGTTTTTAAAATAATTTTTTTCGCAAGGTGTGTGATACTCCAAAAAAGAAATAACACTGTAAATGCACTTGCTAATGCCGACATCGTATTAATTAGCGCAGCAATATGTTTGGGATTTCCAAACGAAAAAAGAGAAAAGAATTTTGCTAATAAAAGAAAGAATGGAGCTCCTGGCGGATGACCTGCTTCTAATCCGTGTGCACACGCTATGTATTCTCCACAATCCCAAAAGCTTGCCGTTGGCTCGATGGTAATACAATAAATAGTTGCGGAAAAAATAAATACTACCCATCCAATTAGGATATTGTATTTTCTAAATAAGTTGTCGTTAACCATCAAGACACAAATATACAGGAAGGAATACAATCATAAATTAGGTTAATTGACTATTTTTGTTGTTCATTATTTTTTGTCATGAAAATATCCCTTAACTGGCTTTCAGAATATATTAAAATTGACCTTTCTCCTGCACAACTTGCTGAGAAATTAACAGGTTGTGGATTAGAGGTGGAATCGGTAGAAAAAGTTGAATCGGTACCAGGTGGTTTGCAGGGCTTGGTTGTTGGAGAGGTTGTTGAAAAAATAAAACATCCTAATGCAGATAAACTTTCTGTGACAAAAGTGAATGTTGGTGGGACTGAATTGTTGAACATTGTTTGCGGTGCTTCCAATGTGGAGGTTGGTCAAAAAGTTATTGTAGCAGCAGTTGGAACAAAAGTTTATCCTATTGCAGCAGCTCCTTTTGAAATTAACAAATCGAAAATTAGAGGAGAGTTGTCTGAAGGTATGATTTGTGCAGAAGATGAGATTGGGTTAGGAAATTCGCACGATGGGATTTTAGTTTTAGCTAAAAACGCGAAAGTAGGCACGTCGGCGGCAGAAATTTTTGGAATAAATTCAGATCATGTTTTTGAAATTGGCTTAACACCAAATCGCGCTGATGCTATGTCACATTTTGGAGTGGCCAGAGATTTGTCAGCAGTTTTATTGGCTGATGCTTTACAAAGTAATCCATCAGCAGAGCACGTTGCTGCGGTTTTTCCTCCTTCAAATGCATTTGGGGAAGATTTGAAAACTTCGCCGATAAGTGTAGAATTATTAAGTTCAGAAGGATGTATTCGATATTCTGGAATTCTTATTAATGGAATAGTTGTAAAGAATTCGCCCGATTGGTTGCAAACGCGTTTAAAAGCAATAGGACTTCGTCCTGTAAACAATGTAGTAGATGTGACCAATTATATTTTGCATGAATTGGGTCAGCCACTTCACGCTTTTGATGCAGCTAAAATTTTAGGAAAGAAAATTGTCGTAAAAAAACTTGCTAAAGGAACTAAGTTTATCACGCTTGATGGAATTGAAAGAAAACTTTCTGA
This sequence comes from Flavobacteriales bacterium, assembly GCA_002737665.1. Lineage (GTDB taxonomy): Bacteria > Bacteroidota > Bacteroidia > Palsa-965 > Palsa-965. Next base: position 23,728 of record NSIF01000021.1, read on the forward strand.
GAATGATTTAATGATTTGTGATGGTGATAAGCCAATGTGTATTGCAGGTGTTTTTGGTGGACTGGACGCTGGTGTTTCGGAAACTACAAAGAGTATTTTTCTCGAGAGTGCATGTTTCGAATCTGTGCATGTTCGCAAAACAGCGAAATTTCATAATATTAAAACGGATTCTTCTTTTCGCTTTGAAAGAGGAACAGACCCTTCGCTTACTGTTTATGCTCTGCAGCGGGCAGCGAAATTATTGCAAGAATTAGCAGGTGGCGAACAAGCAGGATCCTTAATTGATATTTATCCGACAGTTGTGAACCCAAAGGAAATCGCTTTTGCATTTGATAATTGCGACATGCTCATCGGAAAAAAAATTGATCACAACATAATTAAAAAAATTATTCGTGCTCTCGGTATTTCAATTTTGTCAGAAGGTAGCGATGCATTATTGCTAGCTGTCCCTGCTTATAAAGTTGACGTAACTCGCCCTGCTGATGTTGTAGAAGAAGTGCTGCGAATTTATGGATATAATAATATAGGATTTCCAGCTCGTCTTCACTCTTCGCTCTCGTTTTCAGTTCAGCCGAACGCTGAAAAGTTGATGGAATGCTGCTCCGATTTACTTTCTGCTAATGGCTTTCAAGAAATTTTGAATAATTCTCTAACAAAAAGTAGTTACTACGATTTATTGAAAATGGAACCGGCCTTAAACATTGCAATCTTAAATCCCCTAAGTTCTGATTTAGGTATTATGCGCCGTTCCTTATTATTTGGTGGCTTAGAAACAATTTCATACAATCAAAAAAGGAAATCGCCTGATTTGCGTCTTTATGAAACGGGTAAGGTGTATTTGAAAAAAAAGAACGAAGATGGAAAATGGCCTTATATTGAATTACAACGATTTGGTATTTTTATGACAGGTCGCCTAAATCGGGAGTCTTGGAATTCTCCGTCTGATAAAATTGGGTTTTTTGATCTCAAAGGAAGTGTTGAACAGATTTTAAACAGACTTGGTTTATCAGCTATAAAAATGGATGCTATCGAGGCAGCTGAGTTTTCATCGGCAATGAAAGGAGTGGTTCGCAAAAAAGAAGTTGTTCGTTTCGGACTTGTTTCAAAAAGCATTCTCAAAGCACTAGATGTTTCGGGTGAAGTTTATTATGCCGATTTCGATTGGGATGCTGTATTAAGTTTAGTTGCTACATCCAAGGAAATTCGGTTCTCGGAAGTTCCGAAGTTTCCAAGTGTACGCCGCGATTTAGCTTTGGTGCTTGATAAAAACATTTCCTATAACCAAGTCGAAGAGCTTGCCTGGCAGACCGAAAAAACACTTTTGCGTGAAGTAAATCTGTTTGATGTTTATGAAGGCGAGAAGTTAGGGACAAATAAAAAGTCGTATGCTGTAAGTTTTATTTTGCAGGATATTGAAGCAACGCTCACTGATGTTAGGATTGAAAAAATAATGGAGAAGTTGACGAAAACTTATACTGATAAGTTAGGCGCAACGATTAGAATTTAGGAGAATTTTTTAGGTCGTCTTTACCAAAACATCCTCTATCTTTTTTTTTGAAAAAAGGTTTTTAACAATATAGCACTTTCTTCAGCTAAAAGTCCACCTACAACTTCGGTTTTTGGGTGTAGCACATTTTTTTCTAATTGTAAATATCCACGTTTAGAATCATAAGCACCAAAAACTATTTTTTTAATTTGCGACCAGTTTAAAGCGCCTGCACACATTAAGCAAGGTTCAAGCGTTACGTAAAGTGTGCATTCATTTAGATATTTACCGTTCAAAAAATTAGCAGCCGAAGTAATCGCTTGCATTTCAGCGTGTGCAGTTACATCAATCAAAAGCTGGGTTAGGTTATGCGCACGTGCAACGATTCGATTATCACAAACAACGATTGCCCCCACAGGAACTTCATCCCTCTCAAAAGCTTTTTGCGCCTCTTTAAGTGCTTCTCGCATGTAGTGTTCGTCGCTGAAAACGCTGAGTTCCATAGTGTGCGAATTTAATAAATTTAACGCTATAAGGAAAGAGAGTTTCGAGTGTTAGGCCTAACTAAAACTGCATTATATGCGCATTCACCTGTATACTGCCAACTGTTTCGTAACTTTACCATCAACTAAAATTGCATTTTTCATATGCTTCGTTCCCATACTTGTGGCGCTTTACGGCTTTCGGATGTCGGTAAAATTGTAACCCTTTCTGGATGGGTGCAAACTTCTCGTGATTTTGGAGGATTAACATTTATTGATTTACGAGATCGTTATGGTTTAACACAACTTGCTTTTAATGCAACTACAAATGCAAGTCTTGCACAGGAAGCGAGTCAACTTGGACGGGAATTTGTTATTCAGATTAAGGGAATGGTTCAAGAGCGTTCAGCGAAGAATCCCAAAATGGCAACCGGCGATATTGAAATAATAGCCACTGAAATAAAAATTTTAAATATTTCGAAAACACCTCCTTTTACAATTGAAGATGAAACCGATGGTGGCGATGAGTTGAGAATGAAATACCGTTACCTTGATTTACGTCGCACCCCTGTTCGCGAAAGCATTATTCTTCGGCACAAAGTGGCACAAGCTACAAGAGCATATTTAAATACGGAAGAATTTATTGAAGTAGAAACCCCAGTACTTATTAAATCTACTCCTGAAGGAGCACGCGATTTTGTTGTGCCTTCAAGAATGAATCCAGGTCAATTTTATGCTTTGCCACAATCTCCGCAGACTTTTAAACAGTTATTGATGGTGGCAGGTTTCGATCGTTACTATCAAATTGTGAAATGTTTTCGCGATGAGGATTTGCGTTCCGATCGTCAGCCAGAGTTTACACAAATTGATTGTGAAATGAGTTTTGTGGAGCGAGAAGATGTTCTCCATACGTTTGAAGGATTGATTACTCATTTATTTAAAACCGTTAAAGGAGTTGACATTGGCAAACTACCTCATATGAGTTATGCTGATGCGGCAAAATATTATGGTAATGATAAACCAGATACCCGCTTTGAAATGAAATTTGTGGAGTTGAATTCAGTTGTGAAAGGAAAAGGCTTTAAAGTTTTTGATGATGCGGAGTTGGTGGTTGGAATTTGTGCAAAAGGTTGTGCAAATTATACGCGGAAACAAATCGATGAGCTTACTGAATTTGTGAAACGCCCACAGGTTGGCGCCACAGGTTTGGTTTATGCAAGATATAATGAAGACAGGAGTCTCAAATCTTCCGTAGATAAATTTTACAATGAAGATGAATTGAAAAAGTGGATGTTATGCTTTGGTGCAGAAAAAGGAGATTTGCTGATGTTGCTTGCAGGAGGAAAAGATAAAACAAGAAAAGCGCTTTCTGAATTACGTTTGGAGATGGGAACGCGTTTAGGATTGCGTGATGCAACTAAATTTTCTTGCGTATGGATAATTGATTTTCCATTGTTGGAATATAACGAAGAAGAAAACCGATGGTTTGCGATGCATCATCCGTTCACAGCGCCTTGGCCTGAAGACATTTCAAAACTTGATGATGAAAAAACACGCGGAGATGTTCGAGCGAATGCATACGATATGGTCATCAATGGAGTAGAAATAGGAGGAGGTTCTATTCGTATTTTTGATAAGGAACTGCAAGCAAAAATGTTTGGCGTTTTAGGGTTCAGTCCTGAAGACGCACAGGCTCAATTTGGTTTCTTGATGAACGCTTTTGAATTTGGCGCGCCACCACACGGTGGTATTGCTTTTGGATTTGATCGTTTGTGTTCACTCTTCGGAGGAGCTGATTCAATTCGAGATTTTATTGCTTTTCCAAAAAATAATTCAGGGAGAGATGTAATGATTGATTCTCCGAGTGTGATTGATGCGAAACAGATGAAGGAATTGAATATTAAAACGACCATTTAATCTTACAATTTTGTGGCAACAAAACCTCCTAATAAACGTAAAATTTTTAACGACCCAGTTTACGGATTCGTTACTGTACCCTCAGACCTTGTTTTTAAATTAATTGAACATCCATATTTTCAACGCTTACGTCGAATTCGACAATTGGGTTTGACAAATCTTGTTTACCCTGGCGCATTACATACTCGATTTCACCACGCAATGGGAGCAATGCATTTGATGCAAGAAACCATTGAGGTCATTCGCTTGAAAGGTCATGAAGTTTCTGACGCTGAAAAAGAAGGAGCAACTATTGCAATCTTGTTACACGATATCGGGCATGGGCCATTTTCACATGCTTTAGAAACAAGCATTGTGCATAATATAACGCATGAAGATTTATCTGCAGTTTTTATGGATCGCCTCAATGTAGAATTTAACGGCCAGCTTGAAATTGCTATTAAAATATTTCGTGGGAAATATAAAAAGAGATTTCTACACCAGTTGGTTTCTTCACAATTGGATTTGGACCGATTAGATTATTTATGTCGAGATAGTTTTTTTACAGGAGTTTCAGAAGGTATTGTAAGTAGCGACCGTATTGTAAAAATGTTCAATGTGGTGGATGACCAACTTGTTGTTGAAGACAAAGGAATTTATTCCATCGAGAATTTTTTAGTTGCGCGACGATTAATGTACTGGCAAGTTTATTTGCATAAAACGGTGTTAAGTGCGGAACACTTATTGGTAAATATTTTAAAACGCGCGAAGGAATTGGCCGAAGAAAAGGCAGCGTTATTCTGCACACCTTCCTTGCATTTTTTCCTTTATAATAAATTGTCTAAAAGTGCTTTTCTTAATAAACCAGAAGTCCTTGAATCCTTTGCAAAGCTCGACGATAACGATATTATTACCAGTATAAAAGTCTGGACTGACCATAGCGATAAAACGCTTGCTTTTCTGTGTAAAAACTTGGTGAATCGTAAATTATATGCTGTTGAATTACAGCAAAAACCTTTCTCTGGAAGTTATGTTGATGAGAAAAGAAAAAAGGCGATTAAAAAGTTTTCATTAAGTAAGGATGAAATACCATTCTATGTTTTTACTGGTGCTGTACAAAATAATGCCTATGCCGCTGATGATATTCGCATAAATATTCTTTTCAAAAACGGAACAGTAATGGACATTGCAGAAGCAGCAGATGTATTTGATATTTCTGTACTTGCGAGACCAGTAAAGAAATATTTCCTGTGTTATCCGAAAGAAATTCGGTAACAATTTGCCCAATAATTCTGGAATAAGTTCTGCAATTAATTCGTAAAATTTAGAGTTAAGAGTTAATATAACTCTTCTTTATTTTATTAAATCCTTTGTTTTTTCGATAAAGATTGGTTTCTCCACCTTTAGCATATTGATTGTCAGCAATATGAATGCTAAAATACTATGGTCAATCATTAAAAAAATAACTAAATTTGCGAGCATGAAACAGAAAACGATTAAATCTAAAATTTCAATTACTGGAGTGGGCTTGCATACTGGTAAAGTAGCAACGCTTACATTTCATCCTGCACCAGATAATCATGGATTTAAATTCCGTCGTATAGATTTGGAAGGTCAGCCAGTTGTTGACGCTGATTGTGATAATGTTGTAGATACGGCTCGTGGCACAACGCTAGAGCAAAATGGTGCACGAATTTATACAACTGAGCATGTGTTAGCTGCTGTAATGGGCTGTGATCTTGATAATATATTGATAGATCTTGATGCACCAGAAGTTCCAATTATGGATGGTAGTTCTTGGCCCTTTGTTGAAGCACTTGAAAAAGTTGGTTTTGTTGAGCAGACAGCAATTCGTGAATATTTTGAATTAACAGAAAATCTTTCTTATGAGGATTCCGTGAAGCAAGTAGAAATGCTCGCTGTGCCGCAGGATGAATTTAGAGTGACTGTGATGGTCGATTACAATTCGGAAGTTTTAGGAACGCAACATGCTGGGATGTATAAACTATCCGAGTTCAAAGAAAATATTGCTAAATGCAGAACTTTTGTTTTTCTACATGAACTTGAAACATTATTGGAACATAATTTGATTAAAGGTGGAGATCTTAATAATGCAATTGTTTTGGTGGATCGGCCCATTTCAAGTGATAAACTTGATCATCTTAAAAAAGTTTTTAATAAGCCAAATGTTGAAGTAAAAGAAAGTGGAGTATTGAATAATTTAAAACTTCATTATTATAACGAACCGGCTCGTCATAAATTATTAGATATAGTTGGCGATTTAGCGTTAGTTGGTGTGCATATGAAAATACATATTCTAGCTGCTCGTCCGGGGCATGCAGGAAATGTTGCCTTTGCCAAAATGTTAAAAGCTTTAATTACAAAATCTCGTTTGAAAAAAACAGACGGGCCCAATTTTAATCCAGCCGCACCTGCCTTGTTGGATATTAGACAAATAATGAAAATTCTCCCCCATCGTCAACCATTCCTTTTAATTGATAAAATAATTGAGTTAAATGCAGATTACATTCTAGGCGTTAAAAATATTACAATGAATGAATTTTGGACTGTTGGTCATTTTCCTGACGAGCCCATTATGCCTGGAGTTTTATTGGTTGAAGCAATGGCTCAAACTGGTGGTGTGTTTTGTTTGAAAACTGTTCCTGACCCAGAAAATTACCAAACTTATTTTCTTACAATGGACAATGTTAAATTCAAACAGAAAGTTGTTCCTGGTGATGCTTGTGTTTTTAAGTTGGAGCTAATTACGCCTATTCGTCGTGGCCTTTGCCACATGCAGGGAACAACTTACGTTAATAATAAAGTTGTTGCTGAGGCGAAAATGCTTGCACAAATTGTTAAAGTTAGAAATGTAGAAACGAAAAAATCTGAACCCACCACAGCATGATTTCCCCCCTTGCACATATTGACCCCAAAGCACAAATTGCAAACAATGTAACCATTGAACCTTTTGCATTTATTGAAGCTGATGTCATAATTGGTGAGGGTACATGGATCGGCCCGCATGTTGTATTGATGAATGGCGCACGTATCGGTAAAAATTGTAAAATATTTCCTGGTGCAGTAATTAGTGCAATTCCTCAGGATTTAAAATTTGATGGAGAGGTTACGACTGCTGAAGTTGGCGATGGAACTATTGTTAGGGAATATGTTACCATTAACAGAGGAACAAATGATAGAATGAAAACTACGGTTGGGCAAAATTGTTTGCTAATGGCCTATGCTCATGTTGCCCATGATTGTGTTGTAGGAAATAATGTAATTCTTGCAAATTTAGTTATGCTTGCTGGTCATGTTACTATTGAAGATTGGGCAATTTTAGAAGGATATGTTGGTGTGGTGCAGTTTGCTAAAATAGGCGCGCATAGTTTCATTGCTGGGAAATCGGGTGTAAGAAAAAATGTTCCGCCATTTGTTAAAGCCGCTCGTGAACCATTAGCATTTGCAGGTGTAAATACAACTGGAATGCGCCGTCGTGGGTTTACAAATGAAACAATTGCACAAGTAGAAGATATTTATCGCACACTTTATTTACGCGGCCTCAATGTTTCGAATGCACTTGCTGTCATTGAAAAAGATCATCCTGCTTCTAAAGAAAAAGACCTGATATTAGATTTTATTCGTTCTTCACAGGATGGAGTCATTAGAGGGATTTCATAATTAATTACACAGCGAAAAAATATTCTATTAAAATAATTAGTTGCTAAATGTCCTGACTAATTTTAGCAATTGAAGATTTTCATTCCCCATTTTATTAATTACTAAATGTAAGGGTGGATTATTTGTATTTTTGATAAAGGAAATTACAATGCAGGTTCAACTTCAAAATGTCGGTAAAAAATTTGCTAGCGAATGGATTTTTCGTGGACTGAGTTTTTCTTTTGAACAAAATGCACCAACTGTAATTCTAGGTTCAAATGGATCTGGAAAATCAACCCTGCTGCAGGTAATTTCAGGAAGTTTGATGGAAGGTGAAGGGAAGGTAATTTATACTTCAGATGCTCACCCCATTGAGCAGGAAGAAATTTATAAATTGTTGACTATTGCTGCTCCCTATTTAGAGCTGATGGAAGAATTTACTTTGTCAGAATCTATTTCATTTCATGGACAATTCAAAGCGTGGAGAAATGGTTTGACAGCGAAAGACATTCTCGAAATTTCTAATCTTTCACATGCAAAAGACAAGCAGCTGAAAAACTTTTCATCTGGAATGAAACAACGTGTGCGATTATTGTTGGCTATACTGAGCGACACTCCACTGTTATTACTTGATGAACCGTGCTCTAATCTTGATCCTGACGGATGCAATTGGTATGCTGAATTAATTCGTGAACATGCTTTAAATAGAACAATCATTGTTTGCTCTAATCAAGTCAAGGAAGAATATTCATTCTGCGTTAAAGAATTGTTGATGGAGTCTTATAAATAAAAAAACAAATTTCCCCAATTTCTTAATATCGTATTGCTCGCCCCGCACCAAGAAAAGTTTAATAAAACCAGCCATATTCATGATGTTTTGAAAGTTTATTGTTGGAAAACACCTTTTAATTGAATTTTAAGCAAAACCATCAGTCTCATTTTATTACCTTCGCTATCCCAATAATACATTAATAACTAATAAATTAATAGCTATGGCAGATACAGGAGATGTAAGCCTCGGAACCTTTTTAAAATACAATAACGAACTTGTTCAAGTTGTAGAGTGGCAACACCGTACGCCAGGAAATCTGCGCGCCTTTTATCAAGGTAAAATGCGGAACCTTCGCAATGGTAAATTAGTTGAAAATCGTTTTCGCTCAGGAGAAATGGTTGAAATAGTTTGGGTAGAATATAAAAATCTTCAGTTTATTTATGCCGAGGATTCAAATATTGTTTTGATGGACAAGGAATCATTCGAGCAAATCTATTTACCAAAGGATGCAATAGGTGATGGAATCGATTATTTAAAAGAGGGTATGGATGTTAAGGTTTGGTTCGAAAGTGACGAACCAATTTCTGCCGAAGCTCCAGCAACTGTGGAATTAGAAGTTACTTACTGTGAACCTGGCTTAAAAGGAGATACGGCAACCAATACGTTGAAACCATCCACCCTTGAAACCGGCGCTAAAATAAACGTTCCACTATTTATCAATATCGGCGATAAAATTAAGGTGGATACAAAAAATCATTCTTACATGGAGCGCGTTAAAGCTTAACAAAAGAAAGAAGCTTAAATTTAAATGCCGAAAATTTATTGTTCGGCATTTTAAATTTTAGCACTAGGATATAATTTTTTTAAATTCGTTTAAAAACGATTAATTTTTTACTTAATTATTATTTGCTGCAATGCCAATGGACGAAAAGAAGGAAACAGAATTTAAAGCGCGCGCCCGTCGTATAAAAGATTTTAAACTCAATGCGCTGTTGGAGATTACTAAAGCTATTAATAATAATGTCTCAACAAAAGAGCTGTTAGCTATTTTTGAATCAAGCATCAGGGCGAAATTGGGAATTGGCAAACTTGTTTTGTTTAGTCACGATGGTAAGCAATGGAATTGTTTGTTGAGCATTGGAGTTGGAGA
>NSIF01000022.1 GCA_002737665.1 Flavobacteriales bacterium
ATATTACTTTCCACAATATTAACCCAACGAGGATCAGTAGAGAGTTTAAGTCCTAGCATATCATTACTTTTCTAATTCAACAAATTTTCTGATTAACGGCCCACTTGTCAAACTCGTAACTAAAGCCATTACAATTAATGCAACAAAGATTGGTTTAGAAATTAAACCCGCATTTAAAGCAAGTGTACCCAAGATAATTTCCATAGCACCGCGTGCATTCAATCCAAAAGCAACAGCGAGTGAATTACGATTTGACAAGCCCCCAAGTTTTGCACCAGAAGCGGCACCTATAATTTTTCCTACGTAAGCCAAAACAAGTATAACAAGAACTATTTGCAAATCGAAATTTTCAATAAAGTTTACTTTTAATCCAATCGAAACAAAAAATAAAGGGGCAAAGAAATTTGTAATAAACTGGTGAATAATGTCTCGTGCCTGTTCACGCAATTGAACAGAATCACCTATAGCAATACCTGCAATAAATGCACCAAGAATAGCATGAATATTTATACTTTGTGTAAATGCAGCACACAACAAACACAAACCTAAACACATGGACAAAACACCACCAGGCCAAGAAAGTTTAGTTTGTATCCATGGCAGGCATCGGTTAATAATTTTCCTACCTACAAACAACATGAATGCACCAAAAGACAAAATGTAAATTATCGTATAGCCAATTCCCAATTTATCAGCATGCTGCCCATCGATACTTAAAATAAAAGAGAAAAATAACCAACCGATAAGGTCATTAAACATGGCAGCAGCAATAATAATCATTCCAATATTAGTCTTAAATAAATTTAAGTCCATAAGAATCCTTGCAATGACTGGCAAGGCTGAAATCGATAGTGCGGTTCCCAAGAATAATGCAAATACAAGTTTATGATGTTCATCTAATTCCAAGCCGAATAGATGTGGAAAAAACCAAGCGATGGAAAAACCAGTAAAAAATGGAATTATGATACTTCCCAAGCCTGTAAATATTGCGGCCTTCCCTTGACGTAAGACAACAGAAAGCTGCACTTCCATCCCTGCCACAAACAACAACATGATAATTGACAAACTAAAAATTCCATCAAGCGCAATGGAAACATGTTCGTTTGTTTCAAATGGAAAAAGGTAATTGTATGCAGCTGGACAAATTAAACCCAACACCGTTGGACCTAAAAAAATACCCACTAATAATTCACCCATCACTACCGGTAATTTTATTTTTTTTCCCAACTCTGAAATAATGCGAGCTAAAATTAACATCGCACTAATGGCGAGCAAAAAAACAATTAAATCGTCATTAGAAAGTCTTGCCATAATTAAGAAACTCTAGAATGAACAATTAAAACATTTGTTGGTAGGTCTTCAAGAATATACTCCATATCATGTGTAAAGATGCGATCGATAATTCCATATTTCATGTCAGGTGAATTAACTACTAATAAATCGGCCTTCCGATGTTCCGCATACTGCCTAATTGCAAATCCAGGAATTCCTTTTATTTGTTTTTCGGAAATTTCAATTCCTTCACGCTGACTAACATTAACAACAATCGAATGAAGTTTATTGAATTCCTCCTCAGATAATTCTTTTTTAAATTTAGAAGTTTCTCCAGCCGTTCTGTCGCTTCCCATAGCTGCAGTTAATGCGTCCTGGTGGATTTCTTTAGCAACAGTAATAGCATTTGTATTTAAATGTTTACCAAAATAAACCGCAGTATCAAGGGTATGGATTGTTTTCGGATTTTCTATTCCATTCACTACCATTTTGCTAAATTGAGTACCTGATTTTTGGGGACTTGTGAGTAGTAAAACAGAACATTTTGCACTTCGAGATATTTTTCTTGCAACAGAACCAAGATAATAGCGTAACATATTCTCTTTTTGCATTGCGCCAACAACTAATAAATCAACAATATTTAATTTACATAATTCTAAAATTGTATGAACAGGATCACCTTCGTGCCAAATCACCCGAAGTTTCGTTTGATCTATACCAATTTTTCGAATTAAATCGTCCAGCTTCGCCTCCTTAGTATTTGTGCGCTCACCGATATGCATCAACAATAATTGAGCACCAAAAACTTCAGCAAGTATTTTTGACTCACACAATAAGGGCTCCAAACGAGGCGAAAACGCAATTGCAACTCCAATTGTTTCAAAAGGATAGCTCGCTCGTCCTTTCAATTTATCGCTATTCATTAAAAATTTAAATTAGTGGATTTCTGTAAAAATAAGAAAATATAATGTGCCTAATTAGATTCTACTAAAGCATTAATAAAAGAATATCGTAAATAGGATAAAATGGACACAAAAGACCTAAAACCAAAAGGATAATGAAATAAAACCTGAGAGCATATTTTAACAATAAATAGAATTTTATGCCTTTAAGACGCTTAAATGATGCTTAACTTTGACCCCATGATAATACTCGTATTTTTTCTCTGCCATTGGTTTTTATCGCTTTTTTGCCAAACCTTTTTTCTTCATAGGTATTCATCACACAAGATGTTTACTATGTCGACGTTTTGGGAAAAAACATTTTATTTCTTTACATTTTTCACGCAAGGATCTTCCTTCTTAAATCCACGTGCCTATGCAATCATGCATCGAATGCACCACACATACAGCGACACTGAAAAAGACCCACACTCGCCTTATTTTGCAAAGGACGTTTGGCAAATGATGGTGAAAACAAAACGTATTTACCACGACTTTGTAGACCACAAAACCGAACCAGAAGATGCATTCAAAGGAAATTATCCAATATGGCCTTTAATGGATAAAATTTCTGATAGCTGGATTACACGCATTTTGTTTGGAACTTTATACGTCGCTATTTATTACTTTTTTGCAACTGAATGGTGGATGTATGCATTACTGCCAATCCATTTTTTAATCGGGCCAGTACAAGGTGCCATTGTCAATTGGTGTGGACATAAATACGGCTACCAGAATTATAAGAACAATGACCAGTCCAAAAACACTTTCCCAGTTGAAATTTTATTATTAGGTGAATTATTTCAAAACAATCACCATAAAAGTCCTAATAATCCGAATTTTGCAAGAAAATGGTTTGAATTTGACCCTACCTATCCTGTAATGAAATTATTAAATTTGATAGGTATTATTAAAATGAGAAAAGAATAAAAATTAAATCTCAAATACATAGCTAATCCATTATTTGCAATCGATGCACTGGAAAATATCGTTAACAAAACGATTTGAAAAAAAATCTCCTCCAGCTAAGAAACAAAACAATTCTTCGAATTTTTTAGAATTTACAGGAATATCCTAATTGCAATAGACACATCTGCCGCATGTGTTTCATTAACGATGTGCTGAATTGTGTAGATTTGACATTGCTAAAATGGTTAGTATCCTAATATATTAATAAAAAAAATACTTAATTATATGACGTTACAAGAAACTCAGTCTACTGTTGACAATTGGATTAAGACTACCGGTGTTCGCTATTTTAGCGAGTTAACCAATACAGTTCTACTCATGGAAGAAGTGGGTGAGGTTGCACGAATCATGTCACGAAAATATGGAGAACAATCGTTTAAAGAATCCGACAAAAAAGAAAACTTAGCAGATGAATTAGCTGATGTATTATTTGTTTTAATTTGTATTGCTAACCAAACAGGTGTAGACCTAACGCAAGCGATGAAGAAAAATATGGAGAAGAAAAACAACCGCGATGCTAATCGTCATAAAGAAAATGAGAAACTGAAGTGAAATGGAAATAGCAGATTATATAATAGTAGGATCTGGCTGTACTGGAGCAATGGCTGCACAAACGCTGTCGGAGGCGGGAGTAAATGTGCTCCTGATTGATGGAGGAATTGATAATAATAACAATTCAATAATTGATCCAACTAAGAATTTTTCTGAATTACGAAGAACAGATGAAAACCAACATTCCTATTTATTAGGCGAGCAATTTGAAAGTTTACCGGCTGAGGGCTTGGGAACAGGTGCGCAACTAACACCCGCACGTCACTATTTAATTAAAAATGTTGCACAACATCTACCAATCAAAGCAAGCCAATTTAGTCCTATGGAGAGCTTGGCGCTAGGTGGACTTGGTGGTGGTTGGGGACTTGGTTGCTGTGTATTTTCTGATAATGAATTACTACTCGCAGGGCTTTCCCCAGAAAAAATGAAACCAGCATATCAACTAATTTCAGATCGTATCGGAATTAGTGCTGCGCATGACGATGCAAGAAAATTTACTGCTGCAGCCATTCAAAACACACAAAGCCCTAACCCACTCGATCCAACATCGGCAGTTTTAGCAAATAAATATGCACGTAAAAAAAAGAGTTTAAATGAAAAAGGGTTTTATCTCGGACGACCTGCTCTTGCCCTACTGACAGAAGGAAAAAACGACAGAAAGCCAAATGTACAACGTGATATGGATTTCTACGATGACTTCGATAAAGCTGCGTACAGACCAAAAAATACAATTGACGATTTAAAGAAAAAATTAAATTTTCAATACAAAGGAGGATGGATTGTCAGCCATTTTACAGAAGATGAGATTAGTGTAAAAGTACATGCGTATAAAATAGATGGTGGCGAAAAAAATATTTTTCAATGTCGTAAATTAATTCTTACTGCTGGTGCATTAGGAACTGCTCGAATAGTGTTACGCTCTACGCAAGGAGGAAATGAAAAAAAACTTCCAATTATTTGTAATCCTTACACCTATATACCCTGTATTGTTCCATCCCGTCTTGGGAAAAAAATGCCTGAGGCAAACAATGGCTTCGCACAACTTTCCCTTTTTTATGATGCTGATGAAACACAAAGTAACATTGCCATGGCTTCTATTTACACTTACCGCTCCTTAATGCTGTTTCGTTTGTTACGTGAAACTCCATTAAACTTCAGAGATAGTCGAATTTTGATGCAATATGTTTTACCATCACTTATTATTGCTGGAATTCATCATCCAGAAAAAATAAATACAAACAATTATTTAAAATTGGAACAAGACAACAATTCACCAACAGGAGATGCACTGAGGGTTCACTATGAAAACACAGCTACAATTAAACAACGAAATACTTGTGAAAACAAATACATCAATGCGCTAAGAAAATTAGGTGCATATGCATTAAAAAAGGTACATCCAACTATTGGTGGAAGTATTCACTACGCTGGACCACTTTGTTTCAATACAAACGAGCAACCATTTACACTTGCTATGTCGGGTAGATTAAATGGAACTAAAAATGTTTTTGTTGCTGACGGTTCGGGATTTAAATTTCTACCTGCAAAAGGAATCACATTGTCGCTAATGGCAAATGCACATGTGGTCGCTAAAAATGCACTCCAATAATTTTAAAAAACAACCTGAATTTATTTGCCAAATAAATTCATAATTTTACAAAGTGAGCAATTCTAAACAAATTCTCGTACTGACAGGCGCAACAGGCTTTATTGGAAAGCACATATCTAATTACTTCGTAAACATTGGTTGGTATGTAATTGCATTGGTTCGCAATATTCCTAAAAAAAACGAAGAAAATATATGCTATATTAAATATGATTTAGTTTCAGAAATTGATGTTTCGTTACCAGATCAATTTGATGCTTTTATTCATGCAGGATACTTAAAACAAGAAAATGGTAATGATGCATTTGCTTTAAATGTTAATGCAGTTGAAAAATTACTCAAGGGACTTTCAAACAAACAAGTAGGAGCCAAACTATTTCTCTCTAGCTTATCTGCTGACCAAAATGCTGCGTCCGTATATGGCCGACAAAAAATGGCTATTGAAGAATTATTTTTAAAAGAAAATGGAATAGTTTTTCGTGCAGGACTTGTATTGGGTGAAGGAGGATTATTTGGAGTCATGGCAAATTATTTGAAAACAAAAAATAAAATCCCTCTATTTGGAAGTGGAAAGCAGCCGATACAAACAGTTTACATAGATGATCTTGTGCTTGCTATTGAAAAAATTATTTCAAAAAAACTGACCGGTAAATTAGTTGTGGCTTGCAATGAGGCAGTGACTTACCGTGATTTTTACGAAGCCCTCGCTATTAGTGTCGGCTCAAAACCGAGATTTATAAAAACACCCTATTGGCTTGCTGGACTTGGTATACTAATAGCCAAGTTCCTAAGGATACAATTGCCAATTTCAAAAGATAATTTACTAGGATTAAAACAAATGAAGCACATTTCGACGGCTGGTGATTTGAAAAAAATTGGAATAGAATTGATTGATTATAAAGAGAGTTTTTTAAAACTTGGAAATCGTCGTAAAGAGGAAAAGTTTACTCAATAATTTTTCCAAGCACAAACAAATCTATCTAAAACAATATTTTAAGACAAACCCAAACGTTCTGTAATTGTCAATTCCTTCCACGTTCCCACTTTCAAATCTCCTAACTCCACATTTACAATCCTAATTCGAATTAATTCCAGTACTTGATAACCCAATTTATAACACATCCTCCTTATTTGACGATTCATTCCTTGTGTTAGAATAATCCTGAATGATTTTTCTGTAACAGCAATCAATTTACAGGAACGCGTTAACTTTCCCATAATTACTATTCCATTCGACATTTTTTCTAAAAATACAGTGTCGTAATTTCGATCAATCGTTACCAAATACTCTTTTTCTTTATGCCGTTCACTAAGGGCTACTTGGTTAAAAATACGACCGTCATCGGTCATTAATAATAATCCTTCTGAATCTTTATCTAAGCGACCAACAGGGAAAAGTTTTTGAGGATATTTAAATACGGTAAGTAAATTATTATCAATTTTAGGATTCAGCGTACATTCAATGCCAGACGGCTTATAAAATTTGATGTATGAAAAAATAATAGCCGAACGAATAATTTTATCATCGACACTTATAGCCTGCCAATTTTCAATTTTTGAAGCAGGAGAATCTACCTTCCCATCAACACGAACGCTGCCACGTCCAATGATAAGGTTCGCTTTTTCATTGGTAATATTAAAATAACGAGCAACAATAGTTCGTAATCGTAAAACTTTAGGCATTGTAATTACTAATTCTTATTTTATATTAATAGTTATAAATAAAAAAACAAAAACTATTCTCTATTCTTGGTATCAATACAAATGGTAACAGGGCCTTCGTTAGTTAATTCTACTTTCATTGCTGCTCCGAAAATTCCAGTGCCCACTTTTTTTCCTAGCTCCGTTGACAATTGGACGATGAATTTTTCATATAAAGGCAATGCTATTTCAGGTTTAGCAGCCATAAGATACGAAGGTCGATTTCCTTTTTTAGTAGCGGCATGCAAAGTGAATTGAGAAATAACTAAAATTTCACCATTAATTTCTTTGACGGATAAATTCATGACTTCATTTTGGTCAGGGAAAATACGGAGATTGATTATTTTTTGTGATAACCAAGTGCAATCCTCGACTGTGTCAGCTTCTTCAATTCCAACAAGTACAAGTAAACCAAATTCAATGGAAGCATTTACTTTTTCGAGTATAGTAACCTTTGCTGATGAAACTCTTTGAAGTACAACACGCATAGCTTTCCAATTATACCTTTTAGATATTCTTAATTAAAAATGTAATTTATTTTTTAATTAAATTCATTTACCAACTCTTCACCATTTAAAATTTGCAAGTAACAATCGTACCGCGTCAACGCAATTTTACTGTTTTTAACAGCTTCTTTAACAGCACAATCGGGTTCCTGGTTATGTCGACAACCATTAAATTTACATTGTCCTAAACGTGAACGCATTTCGGGGAAAAAATGTGACAGTTCGTTTTTTTTAATATCGACAATTCCCAACTCTTTTATACCAGGCGTATCAATAATAAATCCCCCCCCCTTCATTTCATGCATTTCGGCAAATGTTGTAGTATGTGTTCCTTTGCGGTGAGCTTTAGAAATAGCAGAAGTTTTAATTGATAACGAAGGAATCAACGCATTTATTAAAGTGCTTTTTCCTACTCCGGAGTGCCCTATAATGAGATTGATTTTCCCCTGCATAATAGTATGTAATGCCGCAGTTTGGTCCTGCTGGAGCGCAGAAAGTGAAATACAAGAATATCCTAAACCAGTATATAAATTCATTAATGCATTGACATAATCTTGATATTCGGAATTCAGCAAATCGCTTTTATTAAAAATTACAGAAGCTGAAATTCCATAAGCTTCTGCAGTGACTAGAAACCGATCAATAAAACCTGTAGATGTTCGGGGTTCAATTAAAGTCGCCATCACATAGGCATGGTCGACATTTGCAGCAATTATATGTGTTTGTTTTGAAAGATTAGTAGAACGTCTTATGATGTAATTTTTGCGGTCATTTAAGACGGAGATAATGCCAATATTTTCCACTGGATCGAGTTCCACTCCAACGGAATCGCCTACTGCTATTGGATTAGTGTTTTTTAAATTCAATCCCTTAATTCGAAATTGTCCTTTGATTCGACACTCCATCCTTTCGCCGGTAGTTAGGAGTACAGTGTACCAACTTCCTGTCGATTTAACCACAATTCCACTCTGCATAGACATTTGGTAAAGATAATAGACACAAGAGAATGAAGTGCTAAATATGTTTTTTTGCGTGAGTGATTGCAGTAGAAAGCCCGCAGCCCAACTATAGATGGGCGAGGGCTTGTAACGAAAAGCACGGCCTTTGGACACGCCCAAGCAATTTTCATGCATTTACAGCTACATTCCCCCGATTTCCGTAATTTTGAGCTTTAACAAACATAATTAAGCTTGTCAATTAAAGTAGAATACATTTCAAAAGTTTACGGAAAACAATTTGCACTCGACAATGTTTCGTTTGAAGTTCAAACGGGTGAAATTGTTGGATTTTTAGGACCTAATGGTGCTGGAAAATCGACGATGATGAAAGTCCTTACTTGTTTTATTCCTCCAACAACTGGAAAAGCATTTGTAAATGGTTTTGATGTGATGGAACAATCAATTGATGTGCGTAGAAGTGTTGGGTACCTGCCTGAAAACAACCCACTTTATTTGGACATGTATGTAAAAGAATATTTGGAGTTTATTGCAGGTTTACATAAAATGAAAAACATAAAGTCACATGTGAATGAGATGATAGCTGTGACAGGATTGGAATTAGAACAACACAAACAAATTGGTGCGCTTTCGAAAGGATATAGACAACGAGTGGGATTGGCACAAGCATTAATCCACGATCCAGAAGTATTGATATTAGATGAACCAACAACTGGACTTGATCCTAATCAACTAGAAGAAATTCGAACACTGATAAAAAAAGTTGGTCAATCAAAAACGGTACTCCTTTCTACTCACATTATGCAAGAAGTAGAAATTCTTTGCAGTCGCGTGATCATAGTGAATAAAGGAAAAATTGTTACCAACAAAACTACAAGCACACTACAAAAAGGTGATGACAAGCGAATGTTGATTTTAGTAGAATTTGATCGTCTTGCTGATCTTAAAAAAATACAAGAAATTAGCGGTGTAGAAAGTGTAAAGCTGCTTAAAGAAAATTCTTACGCTATAATTACCAAGCCAGATCAAGATATACGACCATCACTTTTCAAATTTGCTGTAGCCCATGGCCTATCAATTATAGAAATGCAGCGGGAAGAGAAAAAATTAGAAGATGTTTTTAAGGAATTAACCAAGTAGAAATTTTAAAAATCGTACTTTAGCCGACTAATATTAAAAACCGAAAATAAAAATGTCATACCTTTTTACCTCAGAATCAGTTTCAGAAGGACACCCTGATAAAGTTGCGGACCAAATATCAGATGCGTTAATAGATCATTTTCTTGCTTACGATCCATCATCAAAAGTTGCTTGTGAGACACTAGTAACAACAGGACAAGTTTTCCTTGCTGGTGAAGTAAAATCAAAAGCATACCTAGATGTGCAAGAAATTGCGCGCGATGTGGTACGTAAAATTGGCTATACAAAAGCGGAATACATGTTCGAAGCAAATTCTTGTAGTGTACTTTCTGCCATTCACGAACAGTCGCCAGATATTAATCAAGGTGTTGAACGGAAAAATCCAGAAGAACAAGGTGCTGGCGATCAAGGGATGATGTTTGGCTATGCCAACCGCGATACTGATAATTACATGCCGCTACCATTAGAGCTTTCGCACCTACTATTATTGGAACTTGCTGCGATTCGACACGAAGGGAAACAAATGAAATACCTTCGCCCTGATTCAAAATCGCAGGTTACAATTGAATACAACGATAAACATATTCCAGAAGCCATAAATACCATTGTAATTTCAACACAACACGATGATTTTGCACCGGAAAAGGCCATGCAGGAACAAATCAAAAAAGATGTAATAGCTATTTTGGTTCCTCGACTATTGAAGAAGTTACCAAAGAGAATTCAAATCTTATTTAATAGTAAAATAGTTTATCATGTTAATCCAACTGGAAAATTTGTAATTGGTGGCCCGCATGGTGATACAGGATTAACTGGTAGAAAAATTATTGTTGACACTTATGGCGGAAAGGGTGCACATGGCGGAGGCGCATTTTCAGGAAAAGACCCATCCAAAGTAGATCGCTCGGCGGCTTATGCTGCACGACACGTTGCTAAACACATGGTCGCAGCTGGAATATGTAAAGAAGCGCTTGTGCAAGTTGCGTATGCTATTGGTGTAGCACGTCCTGTTGGTTTTTACGTAAACACTTACGGAACTTCAAATTTAAAAATGTCAGATGGCGAAATAGCTAAAAAAATAGGTAGTCTAAAAGAATTCGATATGCGTCCCTATTTTATTGAAAAGCGTTTTAAATTACGCACACCCATCTACAGTGAAACTGCTTCATATGGCCACATGGGTCGCACGAGTAAAGTTGTGGAGAAGGTTTTCAATAAGGGAAAGAAGAATGAGAAAAAAATGAAAGTAAAATTATTTCCCTGGGAGGAATTAAATGCACTTAACATATTGAAGAAAGAATTTGGAATAAAATAGTAAATTATTATTTGAATTTAAAAAAGCCATCTGAAACGATGGCTTTTTCCTTGTATAATAGATTTGAGATAAAATTTTATGCAGGAATAGCAGCCCGTTTTTTCTCTACTCTTTTGGCAACGATAATACTTACTTCATATAAGACCCAAAGCGGTATAGCAACAAGCATTTGAGTAAAAATATCTGTTGTTGGTGTAATCACAGCGGCTACAATCAAGATTACTACAATTGCATATTTGCGATTTTTAATCATAAAAGCTGCGGTGATAATTCCGAACCTAGCGAGAAAATAAATTATAATTGGCAATTCAAATACTATTCCCATCAACAAAACCAATGTGGTGACAACAGAAATATAAGAGTCTATGGAGAAAATATTTTTTATTGTTGGATCGACTTGATAATTCCCTAAAAAATAAATTGCCATTGGCGCAACCACATAAAATCCGAATAAAACGCCAGTAAAAAAAAGTAGGGTAGCCCAAAAAATAAATCCTGTCGCTGCCTTTGCCTCGTTGTCCTTTAATGCTGGCCTTATAAAGCGCCATATTTCCCACAATAAATAAGGAAAAGCAAGCACAAGTCCAGCCACAAAGGAACCCCACATAGCCAGTGTAAACTGACCTGTAACTTCAATGTTTTGAAAAGTAAAATTAAAATCAGTAAAACAAAGTGCAGCTCCCATACCCCAGTGGTGAGAAATTTTACAAAGGAACTGATACGTTAAAAAATCGGGACTTTTAGGAGCAAGTATTATTTTACTAAATAAAATTTCAGGAAAACAAAATGCTACACCTGCCAAAATAAAAATAACAATAACAGACCTCACCAGATGCCATCTCAGGGCCTCGAGATGACCCAAAAAGGACATTTCGCCCATTTTTTTCTTGTCTTTATTGGATGAAAATAAGCTCATAAAATTTGGCAAATATAACGAAAAGAAAGGGCATAAATAGTTGAAATTCAACAACAAGTAAAGGTGAAAAATTGCCTATGCAATATCCTTCTGTCGTCATATTTTTTTTATCTTCACAGGCAATGGCAATTGAACAGAAAAATACAAACTCCAAGACAGACGAAAAACTTGATTTTTCATCAAAAAAATCGTTTCTGCAAAAACATCGGTTTACGTTAGCAGTGATTTTTGTATTCAGCACATTGTTGTTTGCCTACAAAGATCACTTCCATAATCCATTTCACTTTGATGATGATCATACAATCGTCAAAAATGCGGCCATAAGAAACATCCAAAATATTCCCAGTTTTTTTTTAGATGCAAAAACATTCAGCTCCTTACCTGCGAATCAAATTTACAGACCAGGCCTAACTACATTAAATGCAATTGACTATTGGATTGGAGGAAAAGAAGAACCCGATTCCTTTTATTTCCATATTTCTATTTTCGTAAGTTATATTTTACTTGGCTTATTATTATTTCTGTTTCTTTTAAAAATCACAGAACAAGTCCAGCCCTCGCCTAACAATAAATACTTCGCTTTATTCGGTGCAGGATTGTATTGCCTGCACACAGCAAATGCGGAAACAATTAATTATGTTATTGCTCGCTCCGATTCATTTTCAACGCTTATGGTTATGCTTGCGTTGGTCATTTATCAATACAAACCTACTTGGCGAAGTAAATACATTTACATCATTCCGGTTATCATTGGATTCTTTGTAAAAGAACCAACTATAATGACTGCTCCTTTATTATTTATTTACATTTTATTTTTTGAAAAAAATCTTTCCCTAAAAGATTGCTTTCAAACTAAAGGGTTCAAAATAGCATTGACTTCTTTTGTAAAGATGATTCCGATTTTTATTGTTTCCATCCTACTCTATCTGCTTTCCAAAAATATGGCAGCAACAACATTCTCTACTGGCGAAATGTCAACTTTACATTACATACTTACCCAGCCATTTGCAATAATTCACTACATAAATAATTTTTTCCTTCCAGTAAATCTTTCTGCTGATACCGATTGGACCATCATTTCAAGTGTATTCGATGATCGTGTACTAATTGGAGCTGCATTTGTATTAGGATTAATTATTTATTCTATATACGCCTCTAGTAAACCAATGCTTCGACCACTTGCCTTCGGTATATTTTGGTTTTTACTTGCCTTATTACCGACCTCAATTATGCCACTGTCCGAAGTAATTAACGATCACCGAACATTTTTTCCATATATCGGATTAGTTATTTCAACTGTTTGGATGCTCAAAATAGCAAGTAATAAGTATGCTCGTATAAATTATTTATTAATCGGCATTCCAATTTTATTACTCTGTGGCCACGCCTACGGAACAATACAAAGAACTGAACTATGGAGTTCCGGTGAAAAACTTTGGTATGATGTGACACTAAAATGTCCAAATAGCGGGCGTGGATTAATGAATTATGGAATTTCACAAATGGCAATTGGGAAATATGACATTGCACTTGAATACCTTGAGAAAGCTAAAAAAATTACTCCACGCTACAATTACCTCTATATAAATCTGGGAATTTTAAAAGCCGAGCTAAAGAAACTAGCAGAAGCTGAAGCTGATTTTCAAACGGCAATCCGATTAAATCCAATGAATCCGGAAGGCTATTATTTCTATAGTAATTTCTTAATCTCGCAAGGAAAATATTTAGAAGCAAAAAAACTGGTATTACAAGGAATACAAATCAGTCCTAATCATACGCAACTAAGAAAGGCAGAACAGCAATTAATAAATTATATTTCAAATAATAAAAATGGCTTAACGGATGCTCAGCAGCAAGTACAAGAAAAACCAAATGCCGAAAACTACTTTGCGTTGAGTGTAGTGGCCTACCAAAATAAAAAATATGAAATGTGCATTGAGGCATCGAATAACGCAATTAAACTGAATTCAAATTATGCAGAAGCATATAATAATATTTGCACGGCACAAAATATGTTAGGAAATTTTGAAGCAGCGGTCAAAGCAGGTAAAAAAGGTTTACAGCTTCAGCCAGGATATATTTTGATTGAAAATAATCTCAAGGTAGCACTAAGCAGAAAAAGCATGACGGATTCTATGAATTTTATAATTACTAAAAATCCGACACTCGAAAATTACATTAATTTAAGTTTACTCTACTATAACTTTGGATGCTATCAAAAATGTGTAGAAGCGTCAACAAATGCACTTCTATACGATGCTAATTCCGACATAGCGTACAACAATATTTGCTCGGCCTATAACATGCTTGAAAAATGGGAATTAGCAATTGAAGCGGGAGAAAAAGGATTAAAATTAAGTCCCGAAAATCAACTGCTGAAAAATAATCTGCTTATTTCTAAAAATGGGAAGTTGGCCTTGAAAAATTAAATTATTTTTTTCGTATTACAATTACCTGGTGCAGCGCAAAAACTGAATTAATTGGATATAACAATAGCTCAATTAAAAAAATGAAGGGCGAGAAAAAGGCAGGTAACACTTGTCGGAAATTTAATCCACCAGAAAACAAATAACGCAGGTAATTATTAAGTGGTTTTTGCAAAACAATTTCTAAGTTTGGATATAATTTTTCAAAAAGTATTTTATCGCGTTTGAAAACAATGTAACTAAGTGCTTGATTTGCGCCAACCATAAAACCTTGCGTTTCATTCTTCCAAAATTTTTGAGCAGGATCAAAAGTTTCTGAATCAAATAATTTCTTGTAAAAACGGCTTGCTGCAAATCCATAAAAAGGCTCAATCAATACACAACCGCCAGCATTATCGAGGACACGAACCAGTTCCTTAAAAAACTTATCAGGGTCCGGTAAATGATGGAAGCAATTAATTCCATAAATGGCTCTAATACTTTTATCTTCAAAAGGCATTTGCTGTGCATCAACAACTAAATCGAGGTGATTTGCATTCTTGATATCAGTACTCAAAATTTCCGGAAAACTTTTCTTAAAAAAACTTACTCCTGCTCCAATTTCCACCCTTGCGCCCTTACTTATTCCGAAATATTGCTTGTCAAGTGTAATACATTGCTGATAAAATTCAGCAAATACATTTCGAAGCATCTGTTTTTCATTCAAAACTTTAAGGTGAACAGTAAGCAATTCATCACTATTTGGATCAATTGACTTTAAGCGTGGCTCCTGCAAGAAATTACGAAATGCCAAAAAGATCCCCATGCTTATTTAAAATAAATTAATGTACAGGTTTCGTAATATAGAAATTGAATTGATTTTTTTGAAAATTGGTAAATTTCTTTAATGAAAAATAAGAAACTAAAAACACTCAATCAATTATTTTTCTTCTCTGATAATGTTTGCTGCTTCGCTAATGTATGGGTCTTTTTGTATACGTTCTAAAAAGTCAGTTTTACGTGCCATTTTTGAAGTATCGCCCTGGAGCATCATTTTATCAATGGAAAGCATTGAAATAGCAAACATACTAATGGGTTCTTCTAAGGGTTTGAATTGTTTATTTTCTTCGCTCAATTCAGCTTGCGACTTCTTAAAATCTGGCAAATAAAGAGATTCCAATGTGGCCTCTTTTTCTCTCTTTAACTGTTTGGATTTTTTAGAAATAAGCGAAAAATAGGGGTCGGCTTCTACGCGCGAAGCACTGTTCTTAATAATTGAAGAATAGTCAGGTGCGTTCTTCCATCCTTTATAACTAGCAGATGGAATACGATCCCACTCCATTGGGTAATCTAAATCTTTTTCACCTTGCTCATCAAAAGAAAAATAGCCAGGAAGTTGTACATCGGGCGACACTCCTTTCAACTGCGTTGAACCACCATTAACTCGATAGAACTTTTGAATCGTTACTTTAACTGAACCAAGTGGCTGCATTTCAGCTGCTGTATTTTGACTAGGGAAATCATCGAGGTCATAAAAATTTTGAACAGACCCTTTCCCAAATGAAGAGGCAGAACTACCCACAATTACACCTCGCTTATAATCCTGAATTGCAGCAGCTAAAATTTCAGAAGCAGATGCGCTATTTTCGTTAATTAAAATTACCAATGGTCCACTGTAAACAACACTTCCTCCGTCTTTATCATCATAAACATAAACACCTTGAGAAGGGGATTTTACTTGCACAATTGGCCCACTAGGAATAAATAAACCTGCCATTTTTATTACTTCAAAAAGTGATCCACCTCCATTGTCTCTTAAATCAAGAATAATTCCTTCAACATTTTCATTCATTAATTTTTCTAATTCCTTTTTTACGTCGTCAGCACAAGCGCGACCTGAATTTTTTTCTTTTGTAAAATCAGCATAAAAACCAGGAAGACGGATATACCCTATTTTGGCATTTTGATTAATGATAGCACTCTGGGCAAAAGTTTCATCAAGAATAACAACATCACGAATAATTGGAATTACAAGCGTTGAATTATCAGGTTTTTGCACTGTAAGACGCACTTCGGTTCCTTTTTTTCCACGAATTAACTTAACAGCATCTTCCACCTTCATACCCGCCATATCGACAGCTTCTTTATCTCCCTGCCCTGCTTTAATAATTAAATCTCCGGCCTTTAATTGTCCTTGCTTCCAACATGGGCTACCAGTAACAATTGTAGTTACTTTAATGTACCCATCCTTTTCCTGCAATGTCGCACCTATACCCGTTAGCTGACCTGACATTGCAATATCAAAATCATCTTTCCCTGCAGGATTAAAAAATTCGGTATGCGGATCAAAAATCCCCGCGATAACATTTACATAGGAAACCATTCTATCAGTTCGATCTAACTTTTCAAGTCGAGTAAAAATATCTTCCTGCGTTTTTCTAACCTTAGCACGGGCATCAACTTCAAGTTCTACATCACTCTTAATTATCAACTCCGGTTTTTTATCAGCAATGTTTTTATCTTGCTCTTTTTTCGCTTCATTCAACCGCACCATCACTTGATACTTCAAGTACTTCCTCCAAACATCCTTCATTTCCGTTTTATCTTTCGCATAACCCATTTTATCAGGATCAAGCTCTACACTTTCCTTAATCGTAAAATCAAAAGGCGTGGAAAATATTTCTGCGATATAACTTTTATTCTCAACAATCCGCTGGTTGAAAATAATTGTAGATCGATTAAAAAAATCAAAACTCAATACCTTTATTTCATCGTCAATTTGATTGTAATAGTTTTTCTTTAACTCATCCATGTCGGATTGTAAAAGAATTTTTTTTCCATAATCAGAACGTTTTAAATACGTATCATAAATTTTATGGGAAAAATTATCATCCACTTCCAATGGACGAAAATGCACGTTATTTAGAATACTCATCATTATATCAAGCACAACTGCTTCTTTCTTGGCATCAGGATCGGAAATACCAGGTGCTGCAGCGCAACTGCTCCCAATGAAAGCATAAGCAACTAAGCCCAGAATAGTTGGAATAGCAAAAATAGCAACTCGGATTTTAGACTTCATAAAAAAATTAATTATTTTAACATTACAAATTTAGGCAAAAATCGTGCTATCTTTTATTAAATCTGTTAAGCGCATTAAACATTCTTGCTTAAAACAAGTAATTCACAAACTAAACGAATAAAAAGAGAAAAAATTATTGAGATAGGTCTTTTAATAAATCCACTATTTCCTTTGAACTCCAGTTTATGCTCCCAATTTGAGTATAGGCAACCTTCCCATTTTTATCAATAATATAAGTTGTTGGATAAGTATTTATTCCCAATTCAGAAAATGATTTATTACTTACTAAATATTGAAAAGAATAAACATGCTTTGTCTTAAAAGTTGATATTTTATCCAAACCCTCGTCCGAAACCAGAATAAAGACAATTTTAGAAGTATCAGACAACGCTTGAGCTTTATCAATGGATGGCATTTCACCTAAACATGTGCCACACCAAGTTTTCCAAAAATTAAGTACAATGACCTTTTCCTTATAATCTGAAAGTGGAGCTGGGGTCGATGCTAAAGTTGTGAGTTTTAAATCAGCAAATGAAAGAGTTGGAGCGACACGGTATTTTATAATAAGGTAAAAAAGTAATAGTACACCAAGTATGAAACAAATTAAATTAATCCAAAATTTTCTATTGATTTGAATTGAACTAAACATAGACAAAAAATATAATAAATTTGCTCAATAAATTAATAAGCCAATAACTTTTCCATAGCAGCAGAAACTTTATCGGCATTCGGGAGCATGGTGAATTCTAAGGTTGAATTTAGTGGAATTGCAGGAAGGTTTTCGGCACCGATTATTTCTACTGGAGCGTCGAGTGATTCAAAACAGAATTTAGATATTCTTCCTGCGATGGCTTGAGCAAAACTGTTGTTGATTGGTTCTTCAGTCACAACCATACAGCGGGAATGTTTACTTACGGAATTAAAAATAGCTTGTTCATCCAACGGAACAATAGTTCTTAAATCAATAATTTCAATTCTTCCAGGAAAATTTTGTGCTGCATTTTTTGCCCAATAAACTCCCATTCCATAGGTGATAACAGTCAGACTAGTTTGATCAATTACACTTTCGATTTCTTGCACCATTCTAGCTTTACCAAATGGTATAATATAATCTTCATCGGGTTCAATTGTTTTTGCTTCCTCCGTGCCTTTTATTTTTGACCAATACAATCCTTTGTGTTCAAGCATCACAACAGGATTGGGATCGTAAAAAGCAGATTTCAATAATCCCTTTAAATCAGCACCTGTACTAGGATAAGCAATTTTTATTCCACGAATATTTGCAAGCACCGACTCCACACTAGAACTATGATAAGGTCCACCACTTCCATAAGCACCGATTGGAACTCTTATAATACAACTCACAGGCCATTTCCCATTCGATAAATAATTAGAACGACTTACTTCAGTAAACAATTGATTTAATCCAGGCCAGATATAATCGGCAAACTGAACTTCTACAATTGGTTTACACCCAGATGCCGACATTCCAACTGTGCTTCCAATAATAAATGCTTCCTGAATAGGAGTATTAAAAACTCTATTGTCACCGAATTTCTGCGCTAATGTTGCCGCTTCCCGAAAAACTCCACCTAATCTACCGCCAACATCTTGTCCGTATAACATTGCCTCTGGATGTTTCGCTAAAATTTCCTTCATAGCGAAAAGTGCGCAATCTACCATTACCGTTTTTTCTTTGCCTGCTGGTTCTCTAACTCCTTTTTCTTCGATTACAGGCGTTGGTGCAAAATCGTGCGTGAATAAATCTTCTGGACGAGGATCTTCTGCGGCAAGTGCTTTCTGATAATCTTCCGCAACCAAATTAATTGCACGCTTATTAATTGCTTCAATATCTTTTGCGTCGATACCATTGACAAGCAATTGATTTCTCAATTTAGGAAATGGATCTTTTTTAGCTGCCTCTTCCAAATCATCTCGATACCATTCTTTGCGTACACCAGAAGTATGGTGATTAAGCAAGGGAACACGCGCATGAATTAAAAATGGACGACGTTCTTTTCTGATGATTGCCAATACCTCCCTAATCGTTTCATAACTCCGCATAAAATCAGTTCCGTCAATGGTACGAACTTCAAGTCCTTTAAATCCCCTTGCATATTCGGAAGCATCCATGGCACGAATTTCTTTCCCTTTCGCCGAAATATCCCATTCATTATCCTGAACCAAATACAAGATTGGTAATTTTTTTAGCACAGCCATTTGAAACGCTTCAGCAACTTCACCTTCAGTAATGCATGCATCACCAAGCGAACAAGCCATTACAGGATTTTCACCTCCAAAATCTTTTGCCAGTTTTTGCTCTTCTAGATATTTTAATCCCATTGCAACGCCAGTAGATGGAATGGCTTGCATTCCTGTAGCAGAACTTTGCATTGGAATTTTCGGCATATCATCACGACGCAAACTTGGGTGGCAATAATAAGTTCGCCCTCCTGAAAAAGGATCGTCACGTTTTGCCATTAATTGCAACATCAATTCAAAAGGTTGAATTCCAATTCCAAGCATTATACTGTCGTCACGATAATAGGCAGAGAGAAAATCTTGCGGCTTTAACTGTAAGCCCAAGGCTAATTGTATTGCTTCATGACCTCGAGAAGTAGCATGAACATATTTAGAAGTTATTTCACGGTTCGCTTCATAAATTTCTGTCATTGCTTTCGCAGTACACATGAGCTCAAAAGCTTTGAGTGCAACAGAAACGGGAACAGCTCCGGCTTTACTGCGTTGATCGGTCACGGAAGCAGACATATTTATTTAGAATGTGTGATTTTGAGAGAGTGAAGATAGGGAAAATGAGGTAATTGGCGGAACTACTAGAAAGAATAAGGTAGGGAATGCAATCAAAAAGCCATTCTCAAATAAGAAAATTTTAAATTATAAGAAACGCAAAAATTATCCTTGCATCAGCTCCGACATTTCCAACCAACGCATCGATTTTAATTCAAGCTCAGCTTCAACAATTGCAAATCGTTCAGAAAGTTTGCTAATCTCTGAATGATCAATTGAAGTCCCCAATTTTTCAGTGATTTCTATTTTTTCTTTCTCTAAAGATGGAATGTCTTTTTCCAAAGAATCAAATTCAAATTTTTCTTTGAATGTAGGTTTCTTTTTAAGGGCTAAATTCGAAACATTCAACTCAGAAAATGAAGTTTTTTTATTTACTTCTTGCAGCTTTTTCTCGGCTGCTTTTTCACTCGTTACATTTTCCAATTCCCGAGATAAAATTCTTGCATTAGAAGGTTTTTCTCTCCACTGGGAATAATTGCCTGGAAAATCTTTAACAATTCCGTCCCCTTCAAAAACAAAAAGATGATCCACCAATTTATCCATGAAATAACGATCGTGAGAAACAATAATAACGCATCCTGCAAAATCCAAAAGAAAATCTTCAAGAATTCCAAGTGTCAAAATATCTAAATCGTTTGTTGGCTCATCGAGAATCAAAAAATTCGGATTTTTCATTAACACAGTCAACAAATATAAACGTCGACGTTCTCCTCCACTCAAAGATGACACATAACTGAATTGCGTTTGTGGCGAGAAAAGAAATCGTTGCAGCATTTGAGCTGCAGACATTTTTGTCCCGTCTGCTAATGGAAAAAATTCGGCGATATCCTTGATGACTTCAATCACGCGCTTTTCATCTTGACCAATCATTCCGGTTTGGGAATAATATCCAAAGACAATTGTTTCGCCTGCCTGAATTTTACCTGAATCAATTGGCTCTAAACCCATAATGGCATTCAACAAAGTGGATTTACCTACGCCATTTTTTCCAACGATTCCGATTTTCTCGCCTTTCTTAAACGTGTAATCGAAATCTTTCAGAATTAATTTGTCGCCAAAACTTTTATGAACGTGAATCATTTCAATAATTTTTCCGCCCATGCGTGACATTTTCACTACTAATTTTAATTCTTCTTCGGGCGCACGACCTTTTGCTTTTTCTGCCACTTTATCAAACGCGTCTGTTCTTGCTTTTTGTTTTGTTCCACGTGCGCGAGGCATTTTGCGCACCCAAATCAATTCACGACGATATAAATTTCTGGACTTTTCTAATGTACTTGCTTCTTGTTCTTCACGTTCTGCTTTTCGCTCAATGAAATAAGGGAAATCACCATCGTAATTAAACAGTGTTTCTTTATCAATTTCAATTATCCGCTGACATACTCGATCCAAAAAGTAACGATCGTGGGTAACAAGTAGTATCGTAAGATTTCGTGATGTCAAATAGCCTTCCAACCATTCGATCATGTCGATATCTAAATGGTTTGTTGGCTCGTCAAGAATTAATAATTCGGGTTCAGCGATTAATAATTGCGCTAATGCTAAACGTTTTCTTTGTCCGCCGGAAAGTGTTGCTACTTTTTGAGAAACTTCTATAAAACCTAATTTGGACAAAAGAGTTTTAACTTCAGTTTCATGATCCCAAGCATTCAACTCTGTCATACGCTCCATTGCGTCGTGCAATTTTGCCTGCAAGTCAGCACTTAAGTCATGTTCCGATTGCTCCAATAACAATTCATATTCACGAACTAATTTTGAAACTTCAGCTTCGCCTTCAAGTACGGTTTCTATAACAGTTTTATCTAAATCAAATTGAGGGTCCTGCTGAAGGACGCCAATGGACAAGCCTTTTCGAATTGAAACTTTTCCTGTATCGGACTGATCTTTTCCAGAAAGAATATTTAGCAAAGTAGATTTACCAGCACCATTTCGAGCCACCAACGCTACCCGATCACCATCTGCTAATCCGAAACTTACCTCTTTAAATAAAGTGCGAATTCCGTATGATTTTGCAATGTTTTCTACTGACAATAAATTCATGGGCGCAAAGGTAATACAGAACAGCCAAAATTCACAGATTGTATCTAATTGCCTATCGAAATACTCCTATAAATTAACAATAAATTTGATTATAGTTTTTCTTTCGCTTCTTCAGACTCTTTATAGGTATAAACAATCTCTAAAGGCGAATCATTTTTGGGAGGCAAGGGGAGTTCTTCAAAGGAAACATCTTCGGCATCATCGTCTTTCTCATCCTCCCAATATTTTTGTGCTTGTGGTCCTTCTTTTCGAAAAACAAAGGCAAGCACAAGCCCTGTTAATCCACCATACAAATGTGCTTCCCAAGAAACATGCGGATCAAAAGGAAATACTCCCCAAACCATACTGCCATAGAGGAAAACAATAAGCAACGAAATAACTGCAAGCTGGCTATGTTTCCTTATTATTCCACTGAAAAATAAAAACGAAGCCATTCCATAAACCAAACCGCTTGCACCAAGATGGAATGCTGGGCGAGCGAATAACCAAAGCAGAACTCCATTCAATATATAAATAACCCAAAAAACTTTTCCTGAAATTTCTTTGTAAGAATTAAATAATAAATAACCCAAAACAAGTAATGGGAGTGAATTGCCCAATAAATGTGCCCAGCCAGCATGCAAAAGGGGCCCAGTAATTATACCAACAATCCCATCAATTTTTCCTGGGAATAATGAATAATGTGACCAATCGGTTTGCAGGAATCCTTGACAAAGCTGAACCACCCAAATAAGCGCCACGAAAGTGAAAGGAAATAATTCCTTTAGTAAAATTGAATGTTTACTAATTTTAATCACGTATAAAGATAGTCAAGAGCCGTGCCATTAGCATAAAAGAAGACGGAATGGCAGAAAGAATTTTATACTTACTTTTATTCCAAATTCATGATGCTATCATTGCAAATAAAAAAATAACGATGCAAAGGAAATTCAACTTGTTTTTAATAATTGTGGCTGCTCTAGGAGTGCATGAAAACCTGTTTTCTCAAACAATAACCATCAAAGACGAACTAACACAACTGCCTATAAACAAAGTTGTAATTACGGCACAGCTTCCTAAACCAACTATTCGGTTGTGGGCAACGCTAACAAATGCAAACGGTGAAGCTGACATTACCACTATTGCGAATGAAGACAGTATTTATTTGCGCCATGCAGCCTACGGAACGCAAGGATTCTCAATGACAGAAATCAAAAAAAATAAATTCATAATTTCACTCCACTTAAAATCATTGCTGTTAGATGAAGTTGTTTTCTCAGCAAATAAAGTAGGAGAGCGTAAAAAAGAAGTTCCGTATTCGTTAACGGTCGTAAAAAGCAAAGACATAAATTTTTCAAATCCTCAAACATCTGCCGATATGCTCATGAACACCGGTGGCGTATTTATTCAGAAGAGTCAGATGGGTGGAGGAAGTCCTGTATTGCGTGGGTTTGAAGCAAATAGAGTGCTTATTGTTATAGATGGTATTCGAATGAATAACGCTATTTATCGTGCTGGGCATTTGCAGGATGTAATTACAATTGACCCCAATATTTTAGATCGTACTGAAATTCTTTTTGGACCATCATCTGTAATTTATGGAAGTGATGCACTTGGTGGTACAATGAATTTTTATACCCGCCGTCCAATTTTGAATTCGGATACTGGCTTACTAGCAAACTCGAATGCAATGGTTCGAACTTCAACTGCAAACAATGAATTAACTGCCCATTTCGATTTAAACTTCGGAAGCAAAAAATTTGCTTCACTTACGAGTGTAACCAGATCAGATTTCGGTGATTTAAAAATGGGATCGAAAGGCAATCCGTACCAAGGTGATTTTGGCTGGTGCAAATATTATGTTAAACAAATTGATGGCATTGACTCTGTTATTATAAATCAGAATCCCTTAATACAACACGGCACTGGATATTCTCAAATAGACATCATGCAGAAATTTTTGTATGCACAAAACTCAAAACTTACACATCTTTTTAATTTCCAAATTTCTAGTTCATCGAACATACCACGTTACGATCGTCTGGCATTAATTGGTTCAACTGGTCTTCCAACTTATGCAGAATGGAATTACGGCCCTCAAAAAAGAAATCTAGCGGCTTACACTCTTAACTATAAAAATACATCAGGAATTTATGACGAAATAAACCTAACACTATCGCGACAAGCGATAGAACAATCCCGCATTACAAGAAAGCTTAATAATACCAATCGTTTACATCAGATTGAAAGTGTTGGAGTTTATGCAATTAATACAGACTTCAGAAAAAATTTCTCAACTGGTCATGAATTAAGATATGGAATTGAATTTACATACAACGACGTTAATTCAAAGGCAAACAGCACAAACAGCAGCACAAACATTGCCACGCCAGCTGCAACACGTTACCCAGACGGAGGAAGTTCAATGATAAATTCTGGAATTTACATTTCTCATTCATGGGAAATATCACAGCGATTAATTTTAACTGATGGCATTCGGCTCTCGTATATCAGTTTAAAATCGAACTGGGCGGACACTAGTATTTTTCATCTTCCATTTTCGGAAGCGGAAAATGCAAACGTCGCTCCTAGTGGATCAGTAGGCATCGTTTATATCCCTTGCAATCAATTTCGCTTGTACATGAATGGGTCCACTGGATTCCGTGCGCCAAATGTGGATGACATGGGAAAAATAGTTGACTCTTCGCCCGGCCTTTTGATTGTACCGAATACCAATCTAAAACCTGAAATTGCCATTGGAGGTGAAGCAGGTTTGGATTGGACTTTTTCAGAAGGAGCAAAAATTGATTTTGCTGCATTTTACACTCAACTGACTAATGCAATTGTCACAAAACCATTTCAATACAATGGCGCCGACTCCGTGTTGTATGATAACACAATGAGCCAAGTGCTTGCACAACAAAATATTGATGAAGCATTTTTATATGGTTTTACAACTGGCATTACTGCAAATTTCAATGACCATTTTTCAGCCCAGGGAACAGCCACCTATACCTACGGCCGGTATAAAGATGTGCTGAACGATAAATTAATTCCAATGGATCACATCCCTCCTGTATTTGGACAAGTAGGACTTGGTTACAACACAAAAGGGTTTGAATTAGAATTTTTTACACGCTTCAATGGATGGAAACACCTTGTCGATTATAGTCCAAGCGGAGAAGACAATCTAAATCAAGCAACTCCGTATGGTATGCCCTCATGGTTAACGCTCAACATGCGGACTGAATTACACATCAATAAATATGTGGGAATAAACTTTGCTGTTGAAAATATCATGGATCTCAATTATAGGCATTTCGCTTCAGGAATGAATGCAGCTGGTAGGAATTTTATCATAGCGTTGCGAGGAAATTTTTAGAAAATCTATTTGCTGTTATCAACCATTCAGTTTTTAACGCTTAATTCATTTCAACTTAACATTACTGTAATACAGCAGCTTTATTTTTGTTCAATAAAAAATAGAAAAAATGGAAATAGCAGTAACAAAAGGTGAGATGGCTCGTATTTTTTTAAAAGATGGACAGATACAAATGGGCTTACTATTAAACGATGTTGAAAGCAAAGATGCATTTGAGGAAGGGGTAAAATTTATTCCACATAACAATGTTGGAGAGTGGTTAAAATCATTTTCAACAGAATTTGTTCAGATTTTAAATGCCGAAACGGTAGATGGAATTGATTTATACATGAAATAGATTACAATATAAATTAATCAATTTCAGTTTTAAAGCATTCCTCGCTTCTTACGAATATTATCATAAGCTTCCTGTACCATCTGGAATTTCTCCTTCGCAATTTTCTGAGCATTTTCACCAAGGTCAATTACTTTATCAGGATGATACTTCACAGCCATTTTACGAAATGCTTTTTTTACCTCAGCATCAGTAGAAGTTTCGGCAACTTCTAAAATTTTATAATCGCTTTGGGTATCGCGCCAATACATTGCCCTTACAGATTCGAAATCGGTTCGGTCGATATTTAAATAATTGGCTATTTCACCTATGATTTTTGCTTCTTTCTGATCAACGTGACCATCTGACTTGGAAATACCAAATAGATAATGCAACAACTGAATTCGCTGCGCAACAGGCATGTATTGTCGAATTTGCACACACACATCTTGTAAGGGAATATCTTTCGCGAGCAAGTCGCGCAATACAGGCAATAATTTTTTTGTCTGTTCGGCTCCAAATTGTGATACTAAAAAGTTTTTGACAAAATCTAATTCTGCTTTCACCACTTTTCCATCACTCTTCAAAACAGCAGCCGTTAGTACCAATAGACTGATCGCAAAATCACCTTGCGCAGTACTAGAATTATAACGTAAACCTGATGCATCGCCGCTACTAGATGAACTAGAAGTTGTGGCATTATCAACTACTGAACCTAATGCATAGCCAACTAATCCACCAATAGGCCCGCCAAGTACCCATCCCAATCCACCTCCAATCCATTTTGCAAAACTTCCCATTAATTTATTTTAAAAATATACGCAATAAATGTAAAAACCTTTTGTGAATAAATACATTACCAACTTCCGCCACCGCCACCACCGCCACCGAAGCTACCTCCACCGAAGCCACCGAAACCGCCGCCGCCACTACTTCCCCCGCCGCCATGGCCCCAACCGCCACCGCCAATAAAAAACCCAGTAGCCATTCCACTGCCAAATCCCCCCCCACTGCCACCTTTAAAAACTCGGAAGAGAAATAGTATTAAAAGAAATGCAAGTAATAAATAAATTCCTTTTTGCTTATAAGAGGGTACATTATAACTCTTCGAATTAATTTCACCCTTTGCAAGTTTCATAAGCACATCGGTCCCTGCATTTAATCCTTCATAAAAATTTCCATTTCTAAATGACGGAGCTATTTCTTTTTCGCAAATGTGCTTTGCAGTTATATCGGGAATGGCGCCTTCTAATCCATAACCAACGGCTATATAAGGTGGAATTCTGTGACCTTTACGACCAGTTGGGTTTATCAAAACAATTACCCCGTTTTTAAAATCCTTTTGACCAACACCCCAAGTTCGTCCTAATTCAGTAGCAAATGAATTGGCATCATTATCCCCGAAATTATCTACAATTACAACTACAATCTGATTGCTGGTTTCCTTAGAGAAATTTACCAATTTAGTTTCTAAAGCTTGTTCTTCACTTTTAGAAAGAAACTCAGGGAATTCTTTGGAAAAATTGTTTACTAAACGAGGTGGATTTTGTTGGGATGGAATTGTTCCACTTTGAGAAAAGGATGGAACTGAAAAAAAAATAAAAGCAATAAAACTTAGTAATTTCATTTGAAACTTATTTCATTCGAGAGTTCATTCGCATCGTCTCCCGCATAGGGAAAATGTTGTTTCAATTGAATTCCTGAAAGTGTAATTCCTTCAACTAAACCTTCTGTAAATGCTGATTTTCTAAAATTACCTTCCATTAAACTAGCTATTTCATTCCAAAAATCAGACGGCACCTTTTCATTTATGCCTTGATCGCCATAAATTGAAAATACACGAGATTCAATGGCGAGATAAAACAAAATTCCATTTCGCAGTTTTGTTTCGTGCATTTTCAATTTAGCAAAAACTTTTTCGGCCACCTTTATAACATCACCATCACATTTTTTTTCAATATGCACACGTATCTCCCCGGAAGTATTAAGCTCAGCTAAATAAATAGCTGTTTTAATTTGTTCCTTCTGTGCTGTTGAGAAAAAAATTTCTGCCGACATTTTTAGAACTTTACTTCAGGTGCTTTTTCAGAACCGGCTGCTTCCTTAAATGGATCTTTATGTGGGAATATAGATGCATTCAAGAACATGGAAGAGAAAAATCCTCGGATATGAGAATTGTAAACCATGATTGCTTCGTTGTAATCTTTACGAGAAACCGCAATTCGATTTTCTGTTCCCTCTAGCTGAGATTGTAAGTCCGCGAAATTAGCTGTTGACTTGATTTCTGGATATGCTTCAAAAGTAGCTTTAATCAACGTATTGATTTTAGCACCTGCAGCATCCAATTGATCAGGAGTTGTAGCATTTGAAATACCTGCGCGCGCATCAGTTACCTGAGTTAAAATTCCTTTCTCATTTGCAGCAGCACCTTTTACTGTTGCAACCAGCTGAGGAATTAAATCGGCACGACGTTGATAGTCGGCTCCAACATTTCCCCATTTTTCAGTTACTTTTTCTTGATACGTTACTGCATTGTTATACATACTTCTGTAGCCCATAAAAATGCTAAGTCCTAAGACGGCTACTACAATTAATGCGATTAATCCTTTACTCATTTTGGTTTGGTTTTTTACTGTTTTAGTTCCTTTAATAAAATTATTGTAAATTTAAGTTATACCTGTTAAATTAATTCCACACTTCGTTTTATAAATTTAGTCAATTCTTCTCCTTTCAATAAGCCCTGTGCAAGCAATGCTAAATCGCAGGCCTGCTTTAATAATTCCTTTTGGGTTTGCTCATTTTTTTCAGAAATAACTTTACTAACTAATGGATGATTTGTATTGACAACAAGATTATGCATATCAGGCATGGTTCCAAACATATTCATTCCACCACCGCCACCAAGCGCACTCATATCCTTCATTCTGCGCATAAACTCGGGACGTGTAATCAACATAGGAGGATCAGTTGGACTCAAGGATTCTAAATTAACAGAAAATTTTTCATCTCCAATAACCGATTCCACCACCTTCTTCAATGCTTCTTGTTCCTTTTCAGAAAGCAAAGATGGCATTGGCTCCTCTTTTTTGATCAGCTTATCGATGGTATCAGAATCGACACGAACAAATGAAACATTTTCAAGTTTTGGTTCTACAAAATTGATAAAATGTGCATCAATCATACTATCCATCACAAGCACATCGTAGCCACGTGACTTAGCCGTTTCGATAAAACTGTGCTGCTCCTCTACATTATTAGTATAAAGATGAATCACTTTTTGACTAGTATTGGTTTGAGAAGGTGCAATATGCGCTTTGTAATCGTCCATTGTAAAACACTTCCCATCGACATTTTTCAGTAAGGCAAACTTCTTTGCTTTATCATAAAATTTATCATCACTCAACATTCCATATTGAACAAAAATTCGAATGTCTTCCCATTTACTTTCAAAATCAGGACGATCTTTTTTGAAAAGCTCTTCTAATTTATCAGCCACTTTTTTGGTGATGTGAGAAGAAATCTTTTTTACGTTACCATCACTTTGTAAATAAGAACGTGAAACATTAAGTGGAATATCTGGCGAATCGATTACACCACGAAGTAAAGTTAAAAAGTCAGGAACAATTTCTCCTACAGCATCAGTTACAAATACCTGATTGGAATAAAGCTGAATTTTATCTTTCTGTGTCTCAAAAGTTT
Organism: Flavobacteriales bacterium; assembly: GCA_002737665.1. Taxonomy (GTDB): domain Bacteria; phylum Bacteroidota; class Bacteroidia; order Palsa-965; family Palsa-965. The sequence continues at coordinate 29,583 of NSIF01000022.1, forward strand.
TTTTGATTTTAGGAAAAAATAAAATCCCCGTTAGATTAAAAGGATAATCTACGTTGAGGTGAATCCAAAACAAAGGACTCTCGAAATTCATCGGATACAATTCACGATAGAATTTTTGATAATCATCATCCGTTAAATCTGCTGGCTTTTTCGTCCATGCAGGAGTTGGATTATTAATAATTGTGGGAACAGTTTCTTTTTCTGCTGGTTTGGTTTCCTTACCTTCTTCGTCTTTCTCGGCTGGAACAACATCAATTTCGTGTGTCCCGAAATGAATTGGTACAGGAAGAAACTTACAGTATTTTTCAAGAATTCCTTCGATGCGAGCATCTTCCAAAAATTCAAGAGAATCTTCTGCGATATGTAAAATAATATCAGTTCCTCTGTCTACTTTTTCAGCAGGAACAATATTGTAAGTCGGACTTCCATCACAAGTCCAGCTCACAGCAGTTGAATCGTCTTTGTAAGATTTGGTAACAATTTCTACTTTGGCAGCCACCATAAAGGCAGAATAAAAACCCAAACCAAAATGTCCGATAATGCCATTTACTGCATCAGATTTATCTTTATACTTCTCCACAAATTCCTCAGCACCAGAAAATGCGACTTGTGCAATGTATTTTTCAACTTCATCCTCGGTCATTCCAATTCCACGATCAGAAATAATAAGCGTCTTTGCTTCTTTATCAAGTTGGATAGAGATGAAAAGATTAGAAAAATCGCCAGTCGTTTCACCCATAGCAGAAAGGGCTTGCAATTTTTTGGTTGCATCAACTGCATTAGAAACTAATTCTCGAACGAAAATTTCGTGGTCCGAATAAAGAAACTTCTTAATAATTGGGAAAATATTCTCCGTTTGAACATTTATGGTACCTGTTGACATAATTAATCTGTTTAAATTTTGTTATTTATGAAAAAAAATCGCTTTCAATCTACGATTCAAATGATGTGCCAATGAAAATAAAGTGACAGGATGACAAAAACGAGGCGATTTGTCAGTACAAAAACAAGTGTTTGTCAGTATTCAACCTCTAAGTCAAAAGCTTGTTTCAAATTATTTATTTTGGGATTTATTTCCTCCAACTTTTTGTATCGATCTTGTGCCGTATAAACAAGTGCTTCACCCTCTTCCTTACTGACGATAATTGTCAGTTTAAAAACAAAATTTTTCAATGCTTTTCGTAAAAAAGTCATCAATTCAGTTTTATCTCCGTTCATACGTTCTTCGGCCATGGAATTCAAAACCGTAAAAGAGACCAAATCAACATCCTCCTTTACAGGTTTATTTCCTGTAAATGTGGCATAATCCATTTGTCGCTTTGCATCTTTAAGTAATGCTGCGTAACCAAGCCAAGCCGCTTCCAAATCTATTTGCGAAAAATTCTCCGCTGCTAATCCGATTTCTGAAATATTGACAATAGCTTCTTGCTTTTGCGCTGTTATAGTTGTAAAACTTGAAATACTTGGTGAGGTTTTCAGCAACATTTTCTTTACTTGTGCATTGGCTTTTATAGGAGGAGCCAATGTTTGAATTGGTTCTGCTACACTAGAATCAATTGGCGTATTTTTTTCAACAGCAATCAAATTCTCATTTACAGAATTGACTTGCTCAACATCACTTTTTCTTTCAAGCACAGGTGTTGTTGCACTAATTGGGGAAGCTTTAGTACCAAAAATTAGCTTGGGTTCGTCATTTTTTTTTTCGCCGGAAATTAACGCTCCGGAAATTGCTGTGAGTTGCATAAGGGCAAATTCAACTAACAACCTTTGGTTCCTCGCGCTTTTAAAATTTACATCACAAGTATTAACCACTTTCAAAGCACGCAATAAAAAAGGTGTTGAAGTTTTTTCTGATTGTTCTTTATATCGTTTTTGAATATTTTGACCCACTTCTAATAAACTAATTGTAGCGGCATCTTTACAAACTAATAAATTTCTGAAATGTTCAGCAAGCCCCGCAATAAAATTATGTCCGTCGAATCCTTTACTTAAAATTTCATTGTATAAAAGGAGTGAACCGGGAATATTTTCTTCGAACAAAAAATCTGTAGCTCGGAAATAATAATCGTAATCGAGCACATTTAAATTTTCGATGACGGCTTTATAGGTCAAATTAGCACCAGTAAAACTTACCACTTGGTCGAAAATAGAACAGGCATCGCGCAAGGCGCCGTCTGCTTTTTGAGCAATGATATGCAAGGCATCAATTTCTGCTTCTACATTTTCACTTTTTGCAATAAAGGCAAGGTGATTGGCGATGTCTTCAACCTGAATGCGATTGAAATTAAAAATCTGACAACGAGAAAGAATCGTTGGAATGATTTTGTGACGTTCTGTAGTTGCTAAAATAAAAATAGCGTAGCGCGGTGGCTCTTCAAGTGTTTTCAAAAAGGCGTTAAATGCGGCCGCAGAGAGCATGTGCACCTCATCAATTACATATACCTTTTTTGCATTCGGATTACTCTCTAATAGCCGAGGAGGAATACGAACTGTATCCACCAAATTCCGAATATCTTCAACAGAATTATTTGAAGCGGCATCGAGCTCCATTATATCTATTGCTTGCCCATTATTAAAGGAAGTACAACTTTCACATGTATTGCAGGCCTCAGTATCGGCTGTGAGTTGGGTACAATTAATTGTTTTAGCAAGAATTCGCGCGCAGGTAGTTTTTCCTACGCCACGCGGACCACAAAACAAAAATGCCGAAGCAAGTTGATTGTTTTTGACAGCATTTTTTAGCGTTGTAGTAATCGGCATTTGTCCCACAACACTATTAAAGTATGCAGGGCGGTACTTTCGGGCTGAAACAATGAAGTTTTCCATTGAGGGCACTAAATTAAATCATAATTGTCTAAAAAAAAGACCCTACTAGAGAATTGCTGAATTAGTTTATTAACAAAATAACAAAATGTTGTGTAAAATTAATTTTATGACAAAGGATCTTTTTTTGCATTAATTATTGAAAATTTATCTAAATTTATTACAGAAATATATATACCTTGCGTATTCCAAATTATAAAAAAATATCAAATGAAAAAAATCTACTTTCTTATTAGCACTGCGCTTTTTTCTTCAGCATTATTCGCGCAATCTTCTTTCTCTGACAATTTCGAAAGCTACAATGTTGGCGCTTACCTTGGGCCTCAGCCACAATGGACAACCTGGAGCGGTGCTTCAAGTACAACTGAAGACACACAAGTAAATAACACAATGAACAACACTCCTGCAGGGGCAAAGTCTGTTCATTATGTTTCTACTCTTGCCAATGGCGGTCCACAGGATTGTGTACTTCCATTCGGAGGTGCTTACAATACAGGAAATTTTGCTTACCAGATGGATATTTTTATCGAGCCC
>NSIF01000023.1 GCA_002737665.1 Flavobacteriales bacterium
CAACAATCAACAGGGCATACAGCGGCACATTGTGGTTCATCGTGAAAGCCGACACATTCTGTGCATTTATCTGATACAATATAGTACAGATCCATACTTACTGCTTGTTGGGCAGCATCGGCATCGGCACTGATTCCACTTTTGGAATTGAATTGTCCTTTTATAGTTGTTCCATCGGAAAAACGCCATTCGTTTCCACCTTCGTAAATTGCATTGTTTGGGCATTCTGGTTCACATGCTCCACAATTTATACATTCATCTGTAATTTTAATTGCCATAGTTTAGCGCAGTTCTGAGTATTTTTGTGCGTTGCAAAATTAACAAAAAATTGTTTGAAAAATTAGTTTTTTATGAATCTTTCTGATCGCATTAATGGGTTTGTTAATTTAGGTGAAGAATTTAATCTCGTGTTGGAAGGGCGTGCAAAAACACAGGGTGGCACAAAACTTGTTGAACTTTTACCCGATTTATTTTTTCGCAATGGCTGGTACAGTGAAAAAAATGTAAGGCACCGTTTGCAGGTAATTGCTGGCGGTTTAAAAAAGGAATTGCTTGAACAATGGCTTTCAGGATATTCGTTCCCTGTTTCAATGGAACCTAAAAATGTTGGCGTAATTCTAGCAGGAAATATTCCACTTGTTGGCTTTGATGACTTTCGTTGCGTTTTAATTTCAGGAAATATATTTTCCGGTAAAATTCCTAAAGACGATAAATTTTTACTTCCACTTGTGGCAGCAATTTTAATAGAAATTGAGCCGCGTTTTGAAAGTCAAATTGTTTTCATCGAGGATCAGTTTCGTGGCGTTGATGCAATCATTGCTACTGGAAGCACGAATTCGTCGCGTTATTTTGAACATTATTTTTCACGTTACCCTCATGTCATTCGTGGAAATAGAAATGGTGTGGCTGTGCTTACTGGAACTGAAACGAAACAAGATTTAGCGTTGTTAGGAGAAGATATTTTTCGTTATTTCGGATTAGGATGTAGAAGTGTTACAAAATTGTTTGTCCCAAAAGATTATAATTTCAATGAATTTTTTGAATGTATTTTCAATTGGGGAGAAGAAGTTTTGAATAATAATAAGTACATGAATAATTATGATTATCACAAAACACTTTATTTACTTTCCTCTATTCCATTACTTGATAATAATTTTATTTTGTTAAAGGAAGATAAGGCACTTTCCTCGCCACCGGGTGTTGTGTTTTATGAATACTATGATTCAATGGCTGCGTTATCAAAAAAAATGGATGCGGATACTTCACATATTCAATGTGTCATTTCAGCATCCGATGAGTTGTTGGGAGCTTTGCCATTCGGCCAGTCGCAGCACACCACAGCTTCTGATTATGCCGATGGGGTAGATGTAATAAAATTTTTAGTAAGTCTAAATGAACGGGAATAATATTTTAAATTCCTTCGTATGCGCCGGCATCGCAAAGTCCATTTACAAAGCGCGAAATATTATCTAAGTCAAAAGGAACTAACAACCCAATTGTATTGTCGCCGATATCAATGGCTGCTGAGCCAGCATCAAGGTGCAGGTCGTAATTTTCGGTATCATGAAAATTGGGGTTTTGATTATAAATGCATCCTTGAAAATGTGTGGTGTTGCTGACATTTACATTTGTTTTGATGAGGCAATGGTTGAACAAATAATTAAATTGTGTTGTACTAGCACTATTTGAATCGAGTGCAATTTCGGTATCCAAATTTCCATAAATAATGCAATTGTAAAAATCAGCTTGCTCGAGGTCTCTGTAATTATTTAAAGATTCATTTATTTTGTACCAGTTGTTAAGTAATACGCAAGGAGTAGTTCGGGTAGCAATGCTGTAATAATCGCCAAAGGTGCAATGGCGAAATTTACATTTTCCACCATAGCCAATGGCGAGACAAAATTGAGCGCAGTTTGTAATCATTAAATTATCACCTTCTATCCATGAATCTCTTCCATAAATTCCAGCCAATGACATGTTTAAAATTTTTGTATTGGTAATTTTTAAAGTTGGATTTGTAGAGCCACCAAGGCTGTCGCACAATACCCCAATTGTTCCATTTTTGATTACTGCCCAATCGATGACGTTGTCCCTACTTAATGACGAACACCAAATATATCCCCATTGCCCTGGCTCTTCGTCGTACTCCGCTTCTAAGCGATCGCCTTGGAAAATAACTGGTGAACCAGCAGCGCCAAGTACTTTTATCGATGCGCATGAATCAACAGCTAAAACGCCATTGTGGTGAATGTAAACTTCGGTACCTGCATTAATTGTTAAGTTGCAACAAGAAGGAACAATTGCATAGCCGTAAATAACATGTGGCTTATCGTTATTCCAAATTTCATTGCAATTCAAATATTCATTAAAGTAGAAATAAGCATCTCTTCCAACTGCGTTTAAAATAACTGATTGGTGGTTTCCATTGGTAACAAATGAAATGGAATCTTCGATAAGTAGTGCTGAATTAATATTGTTGGGGTCGACATTCACATCTACGAATACATACATGCTATCGCCACCTTGTAAGAGAATATTACCTGTGCTTACGGCAGGTACACCATCAATGTTTAAATGAAAATTTGACGCGCTACCACCAGCAAGTTGAATGGAAGAAATAGTTACAGCTTGTGAACTTGTGTTGTAAACTTTGAATTGTCGTGTCGCAGAACCGACTGTTGTAAACACGGTGTCAAATACTATTGTATCATTCGAAAAAGATAATTTGGCATCTGAATCTGTATTAATAGGGTCTTTCCTACAACCTGATTGCGTAGCAATAATTAAAAATAAAGTAATGAGCAGGGTGGAGAAGAATCGCATTATTGCAAAGATAGTATTTGTTAATTCCTTGACACTACGCTTTATTTCTTAAATTATTGTAAAGGGGAAATAATTTAATATTTGACCAAATTTTTTAATTTAAATTTGTGCTGTAAAAAAAATAATTTTTTGAAAAAAATCTACTTCGTTATTTGCTTGGTATGTGCATCATTTATATTGCATTCTCAGTGTTCTTCTACTTATACCAGCACCCAAGTTACTTGCTTTAATGCTTGCAACGGCACAATTACCGTAAACCCAATTACAGGCATTCCTCCTTTTACTTATCTGTGGGTTCCTGGTGGACAAACAACTCAAGTAGTAACTGGACTTTGCGCTGGTAATTACATTGTCAATTGTATTGCAGCCAATGGATGTTATTCGACTCTTAATATTACTATAACACAACCAGCACAAATTACGACTACTGTAACGACTATTCCTGCATCGTGTAATATATGTTGTGACGGTTCTGCAAGCGCAGTAACTTCTGGTGGATTTCCACCTTATGTTTATAATTGGTTTCCTTCTGGGAACCCACTAGCCACGGAAATAGGGCTTTGTCCTGGAACCTATTCGTTTTCAGTTACAGATGCAAATGGATGTGTTGTTGGTAGCCCTTTAATAAATATTGGGAATTCTGTAGGGGTTCAAGAGCAATCAGAAATCATAAATTTTTCTATTTTCCCAAATCCTGTATTCGAATTTATTGTACTTGAAACTTCCTTTCAAAGCACTAAGGATGCCTCTATTATAATATCTAATGTTTTAGGTCAAATAATCTATGTAAATACTTTACAGTCAGTTATTAATAATAATAATAAAATAGATATTTCGACCTATCAAAATGGAATTTATTTTGTTCAGATTCTAACTAAAACTGGGTCGGCTGTTAAGCAATTTCTGAAGAAATAAATTGATAGTTAATTGTTTCGATTTGGTATTTGGATATCCTATTTTCCTTGCTATCTTTGCATCCCCGTACAAAATACGGCAATACCCATAACCATGAAAAAAGGAATTCACCCTGAAAATTATCGCCTTGTTGTTTTTAAGGACATGTCAAACGACATTACCTTCATAACCAAATCTTGTGCTGAGACCAAAGAAACCATTAAATATGAGGATGGTAACGATTATCCACTCGTAAAAATGGAGATTTCGAATACTTCCCACCCTTATTACACAGGCAAAATGAAGCTTGTTGATACAGCTGGTCGTATCGACAAATTCCGTACACGCTACGAAAAGAAGAAATAATTCTTTATTTTATCATAATAATCCCTTCGATTTGCTCGGGGGGATTTTTTTTTAATGAACTTTGTACCTTGCAACGAAACTGAAAAATAATTTGCTGTATGTCAGGTTTTAAATTAGTTCTGTTTGATGACGATTCCCGCGCCCAGTTTTTGCCGCTAGCATGGACAAAACCGATTGCAGATTTTCGTATAGGTATTTTTACAATTCGTGAAAAGTGGGAACTGCGCCTCAAATCGGAAAGCACTACTGCAACAGTTTCTTATTTAGAAGGATTTAATTTCCCATTCGTTCCTGATGCTACAAAACAGAATCTGTGGATCAACAGTAGGGTTGTACCTTCAGGACCATTAGCTTTTGAAGTTTTATCGTTGAAGCCAAACGAGGCCTTGCTAAAAGGAAGTTTAGTAGTTGCAATCAACAATGGAAATAGTATTGAAAAACTTCCACTTAATTTAAAGGATCATCTTGATGGAGACTTTTCTGTACGGCAATGTAATGTGCCTGCAATTGTACTGCATCGCATCAATGATTTATTTATTCATAATGGACAAGCAATTGTAGAAGATTTTGAGTTGTTGAAGGGGCATTCAACTGAAAAATTAAGCAATACAAATATTGTTATAGGTACTCATCCAATTTTTATAGGTCAAAATGTAACTGCAGAGGCCTGTACTTTTAATACTACAAAAGGGCCAATTTATATTGGTGATGGAGCAGAAGTAATGGAAGGTTGTAATTTACGTGGGCCACTTGCAGTTGGCTCGAATGTAGTTTTAAAAATGGGAGCAAAAATTTATGGTGATACTACGATTGGTCCAGGCTGCAAAGTTGGGGGGGAAGTATCAAACACAATATTTTTCGGAAATTCAAATAAAGCACATGGTGGATTTATTGGTAATTCAGTAATAGGAGAATGGTGCAATTTGGGCGCAGCCACCAACTGTTCTAATTTAAAAAATACATATGGTTTTGTTTCTGTTTGGAATTATGCTTTAGGAGGAATTGAAAATACTGGACTACAGTTTCATGGAATTATTATGGGCGACCATGCAATGTGTGGCATCAATACCATGTTTAATACAGGAACTATTATGGGGCTGTGTGCTTCCGTTTTTGGATCTGGCTACCAATCAAAATTTATTGCTGACTTTACTTGGGGTGGTACGGAGGGAACAACAGATCATCATATTGAGAAAGCGATTAAAACCATTGAGCGTGTTTATGAACGTAGAAAATTGAAACTTTCTGACAAAGAAATTTTAATGCTGAAGTTCGTTTTCAAACAGACTGAAAAGCTGAGAATTTAATTAGTATTAATTTTGCCAATAAGTCAGCATTTGCGGCTTGGCACACAGATTGCGCTTTGAGGGATAGAACCTTATTCTATAAGCGAATTACGACTTAGCTATAGCATAATATTTTTTGGAATTACACGATTCCTTATTAAAACTGACAAATTGACTAAATTATGAGTATGCAAAATATTTTCGATGGCATTAATATGGAAAATTTAAATGATGATGAAACGGAATTCATTCCGTTGATGAGTTCCGAGGATGAGGAACAAATGAATAACGAAATTTTGTCGCCCATCTTGGCTATTTTACCATTAAGAAATACAGTTTTATTTCCAGGTGTTGTCATTCCAATTACTGTTGGTCGTGATAAATCTATCAAGTTAATTCGTGATGCCTACAAAGGCGACAAAACCATTGGTGTTGTTTCTCAAAAAAAGGATCACGATGAAGACCCTCAACTTATAGATTTGAATAATGTAGGAACTGTTGCATTTATCATAAAGATGCTTCGAATGCCCGATGGCAACACAACTGTAATTCTGCAGGGCAAACGTCGTTTTATTTTAGGAGAAGCTGTTCAGAGTGAGCCCTACCTGAAGGCCAATGTTACTCCATTTGTTGAATTATTTCCCAAAAAAGGAGACCAGGAATTCAAGGCGATTATAGGATCAGTTAAAGACACGGCTTTAAAAATTATTAAAAACAATCCACACGTTCCAACCGAAGCGCAAATTGCTATTAAAAATATAGAAAGTACTTCTTTCTTATTGAATTTCATTTCCTCCAACATGAATGCGGATGTTAGCGAAAAACAATCGATTTTAGAATGTGCGGATGTTAAAGAAAGAGCTACTCGAGTTCTGACTTTACTTTCCAAGGAATTTCAAATGCTCGAGTTGAAAAACCAGATTCAATCCAAAGTTAAAGTTGACATTGATAAGCAGCAGCGTGACTATTTTCTGCACCAGCAAATGAAAACAATTCAGGAAGAGTTGGGTGGAAATCCAATGGAGCAGGAAATTATAGAGTTAAAGGAGCGTGCAAAAAATAAAAAGTGGAGCGACGAAGTTGCAGCTGCGTTTAAAAAGGATATGGCGAAGTTGGAACGGATGAACCCAAATGCTGCAGAGCATTCTGTTCAAACAAATTATTTGGAATTACTGCTTGATTTACCATGGAATGAATACTCAAAAGATAATTTTGATTTAAATAAAGCGCAAAAGATTTTAGATCGAGATCATTTTGGATTAGAAAAGGTGAAGGAGCGTATTCTTGAGCATTTGGCTGTGCTTAAACTGAAAGGAGATTTGAAAGCTCCTATACTTTGTTTGTATGGACCTCCCGGTGTTGGTAAAACATCTTTAGGGAAATCTGTTGCTCAGGCCTTGGGCAGAAAATATGTTAGAATGTCATTGGGCGGATTAAAAGACGAGGCCGAAGTACGTGGTCATCGCAAGACTTATATTGGTGCAATGCCAGGAAGAATTTTGCAAAATATAAAAAAAGCAGGAACCTCTAATCCTGTATTTATTTTGGATGAAATTGATAAAGTTGGAGCAGATTGGCATGGCGATCCATCTTCTGCTTTGTTAGAAGTTTTAGATCCAGAGCAGAATAATACGTTTTATGATAATTTCGTTGAACACGATTATGATTTATCGAAGGTTTTGTTTATTGCTACTGCGAATTCTTTAAATACAATTCAACCTGCATTACGCGATCGTTTAGAAATTATTGAAGTACCAGGATATACTACGGAGGAAAAATTAGAAATTTCTCGACGACATTTAATTCCAAAACAATTGGAAGATCATGGTGTTAAGAAAAATCAAATGACAATTACTGACGATGTATTAGAATTTATTATTGAAAACTATACTCGTGAATCAGGAGTTCGTAATGTAGAAAAGAAAATTGGTAAGGTTATTCGTTATGCAGCGAAGAACATTGCGATGAAGAAAAAATATAAATTGAAGCCGGCAATTGTTGACCTTCAAAAAATATTAGGTCCAGCACATGAGAAAGATCGTTACCAAGGAAATGATGTTGCAGGTGTCGTTACAGGTCTTGCCTGGACACCCGTTGGCGGAGATATTTTATTTATAGAAACGAGTATTAGTAAGGGTAAAGGAAAACTAACGCTCACTGGAAATTTGGGTGATGTGATGAAGGAATCTGCCATTATTGCATTAGAATATTTACGTGGTCACGGAGAACAATTTGGTATTAATTCGGAATTGTTTGATCATTATAATGTTCACATTCATGTTCCAGAAGGTGCGACACCAAAAGATGGCCCTTCGGCTGGTATTGCAATTCTCACAGCACTTGCTTCAGCATTCACGCAGCGTAAAGTTAAAAAGCAATTGGCGATGACAGGCGAAATCACTTTGCGCGGTAGAGTGCTTGCGGTGGGGGGAATTAGAGAAAAAATTCTTGCTGCTAAAAGAGCTGGAATTAAAGAGGTTATTCTTTGTGAAGAAAATAGAAAAGATATTTCAGAAATTAATCAAACTTATCTCAAAGGAATTGCATTTCATTATGTTGAAAAAATGGCTGATGTATTAGCATACGCATTGCTTAAGGAAAAAGTAAAAAATCCAATCAGTTTGGTTGTTCCAGGCGAATCGAAATTGACGAAGGTTAATTAAGATTTAATCTGTTGCTTGCGGTTTTATTTATTTTTTGATCAAGAAGAATAAATCATCCTATTAACCTTCGTCTATTAATCAATTGATTAACTTAGTACCCGTAATGAGATTCAATTTTAAAATCTTCTCTTTTCTAGGTCTATTTAGTATTTCCACCCTGAATGCTCAAACAGGAGGAAGTTCCAGCTTCGCCACACTCGATTTACCACTTTCAGCACGGGCTGCAGCAATTGGTGGAAATTGTATGGCTATTAATGACAACGACATTAATCTTGCTGTGTGGAATCCTTCTATGTTGAGTTCTAAAATGCACACCCAATTTTCGTTTAGTATTGCTGATTACATGAGTGACATTAAATATGGTTATGCAGGGTTTGCTTATCATTTTAAAAAAGTAGGAACATTTGCTTTTACGATGTCAAACATAGACTACGGTAAATTTCAGGAAACCGACAATACGGGTGCAGTCGTTGGAGAGTTTTCAGCAGGTGAATATGGTCTTAATGTCGCTTATGGTCGGATGATTGATAGTAGTTTTTCGATTGGTGCCACAGCAAAATTTGTACAGTCTAATTTGTATTTGTGGAAATCTAATGCCATGTGTGTTGATATTGCAGCACGTTATAAAATACCTCATAGAAATTTTACGGCTTCCTTCTTACTGAGAAATATGGGAGTCATGATGTCTCCTTATACTTCTGGAATAAAAGAGAAATTACCTTTTGAAGTGGAGGCGGGTATGTCTTTCAAACCCAAACACATGCCTTTTCGTTTTTCTTTCGCATTTACTAATTTGCAAAAATGGGATTTGACTTATTCTGATCCCAATAATCCAGTCGCTTTAGTTGATCCACTTTCTGGTGACTCAATTCAAATTAGTAAAATAAAAACCTTTAACGATAAGTTGGCTCGTCACCTTGTAGTAGGGGGGGAGTTGTTGATAAGCAAGTCAATTTCTTTACGATTTGGATACAACTATATGCGTAGAAAAGAATTATTAGTTAATGAAAAACGAGGCGCCGTTGGTTTTACGTTTGGATGTGGCATTCATGTATCTAAGTTTAATTTTAGCTATGCACACGCCTCTTATCATTTGGCAGGTGGAACAAATACATTCACATTGACCACTTCAATTTCTGATTTTTATAAAAAGAATTAATTAGCGTTGTTTAATTCTCAATTCGTTTTTTGTATTTATTAAAATTAGTTTTTTTATTAATAGCATTTTCTTGAATTTATATTAATTGTATATGTGGAATGAAATTTCAGGAAAGTTAACACGTGAATTTTCCTTTAAAAACTTTACAGATGCCTTTGCGTTTATGACTTTAGTTGCCTTCGCGGCTGAAAAGATGGATCACCATCCAGATTGGACTAATTGTTATAATACGGTAGAAATAAATTTAACAACACATAGTGCAGGAAGTGTGGTTACTGAAAAAGACAGAAAACTTTCTCAACTAATTGATGAAATTTATGAGAAATACACTGGCTAAAATTATTTTTGTTTTACTACTGTCTGTTTTTTTTATTTCAGGAAAAGTTGAGACTGCACTTCAGAATGAGATCAATGAACTAAGTTCCGATTCAGTATTGGTGCATGGCGCTTGGGGATTATGTGTGATGACAGCAGATAGCGGCAAATTGATTGCGTATCACAACATGCAGCAAAGTTTGATTCCAGCAAGCACACTTAAAATTCTAACTACAGGAGCGGCCATTGGTTTGCTTGGTCCAGCTTTTAAGTATGAAACAACTATTGAGTATGATGGAATCTATGATAGTATAAACGGGATCATCAAAGGAAATGTTTATTTACACGGCGCTGGCGACCCAACTTTAAATTCTTTTCGTTACGCCACCGGTGATACGATTTCACTTTTTGAAAGTTTACCTTTTCGTTTAGCATGGAAAGGAATAAAAAAAATTGAAGGCAACATCATTGGTGACGCTTCCTGCTTTGCTGATAATCCTATTCCTGATGGCTGGACTTGGAGTGATATTGGGCAGTATTATGGCGCTGGAACATGTGGTCTTAGTTACAGTGATAATTCTGTTAGTATCTACTTCAATTCAAATAATGAGGATTCTTGCAACATTACACATACAAAGCCAGTTCTTGAAGGAGTAACTTATAAATCTGATGTTACTGCTAATGCTCAAAGGGACGAAGCATTAGTGTATGGCGCACCTTTCGGTAATATTTATTACGTTCACGGTTATATTCCAAAAGGGAAAAAGGAGTTTGAAGTAAAAGCGTCTCATCCGGATCCTGCCTATCAATGTGCGAAGGATTTTTATGATTTGTGTGGAAAAATGATTTCGATAGTAGGAAAACCTACCACTGTTCGTAGAATGGAAGTTTTAAATGAAAAAGTAAATAAAAATCGTAAAATTCTTTCGATAATTTATTCAAGTCCACTTTCAGATATTATTGTAAAAACTAACATTAACAGTGACAATACTTATACCGAACAATTATTACGAACACTAGGAAACGTGAAAGGTTCAGGCGGAACTACAGAAGCAGGAATTTTGGTTGTAAAAAAATATTGGAAGTCGCTTGGTGTCAATCTTGATGGACTTTACATGACTGATGGTTCAGGGCTTTCGCGTTCAAACGGAATTACACCATTAGTTCAAACAACTATTTTACAAAAGATTTCAAAACAAAAATGGTTTCCAGCTTTTTTAAAATCTCTCCCTGTAGCTGGTAAAAGCGGAACGATGTCTTCACTTTGTGTGGGTAGCTTAGCAGAAAATAACATGCAAGCCAAAACAGGATACATTAATCGTGCTCGGGGCTTTGCGGGATATGTAAAAACAAAATCGGGGAAATTAGTTTGTTTTTCTTTGCTTGCGAATAACTATGATTGCAGTGCCACGGTGATGAAAAAAAAGCTGGAACGAATTTTAGTAGCTATTGCTAATTTAAATTAAAAAATAGATTGGTAGCTTGTACAATTAATGGCAAGCATTTACCATTGCTTTTCGGATAGCTGAAAAATCTTCTTTGTTAAGTGAAGCACCTCCAATTAATCCACCGTCAACATCTTTACAGGAGAATAATTCTGATGCATTGTCAGCATTGATACTTCCCCCATAAATGATTGAAATTTCATCTGCAATTTTTGAATTGTAATTGATCGCAATTGTTTTTCGAATAAATTCATGCATTTCTTGAACTTGATTTGGACTTGCATTTTCACCAGTCCCAATAGCCCAAACGGGTTCGTAGGCAATCACGAATTCCGTAGCTAATAATTCTTTCAATTGAAAAATACTTTCATCAAGTTGTAATTGGATTGTTTCAAAATGTTTGCCAATGTCTCTTTGCTCTTTTGTTTCTCCTATGCAAAAAATTACTTTTAAATTATGTGCAAGGGCAAGTTTAGTTTTTTTAAGTAGTACATCATTTGTTTCATTATTTTGTATTCTTCTTTCAGAATGACCAATAATTACAAATTGAGCTCCACAGGATTTGACCATCGCAGCAGAAACTTCACCAGTGAATGCTCCGTTTTCTTCTTCGTGGCAATTTTGTCCTGCAACACTCATTCCATTCGTACTTTCAGCTATTTCAGCAACAATATGAATAAATGGATAGGGAGGAGCTAATATAGTGAGTAGTTGAGGGTGCGCCACATTTTTTACATCAATAGCTAGTGCAGCTGAAAGCGTTCGAACTTCTTCGAATGTCTTATTCATTTTCCAATTACCTGCTACTATTTTTAGACGCATTTTAATTAATGTTGTTTCTTTTTTTGTTTAAATTTTAAATAATATCTAAATTTAATTAAGTTAACCTTACCCTTGGATCTAACATTGCATATACAATATCTACAATTATATTGATTGCTACGTAACAACTGGAAAAAATAAGAGTACTTCCCATTACTACAGGTAGGTCGTAATTCAGTAATGCTTCAATGACAGCACTACCAATTCCCTTCCAGTCAAATACGGCCTCTACAAATGCTGCTCCTGCCATTAGGCCAGCGAACCAACCTGAGATCGCGGTGACCACTGGGTTTAAAGCATTTTTTAAGGCATGCTTTGCAATCACTTTAAAATTACTTAGTCCTTTTGCGCGTGCTGTGCGTATGTAATCCATGGAGAGGACTTCTAACATTGAACTTCTGGTAAGCTGAATTATTAATGCTAATGGTCGAATGCCAAGCGTAAATGCAGGTAGAATTAAATTTTTCAAGGAGAGTACATCTGCTCCGGTGTAAACATTTGTTGTGTATAGACTGCCTAAATTATTTAGTCCCGTCCAATCGTGTAGTATGTATCCAAATAGCCAGGATATAATTAATGCAAAGAAGAAAGATGGTCCTGCCATTCCTAATGTTGAAATTACAGAAATGATACGATCCCAAAATGTATTTTTGTATAAGGCACTAAAAATGCCAAGCGTGATTCCAAAAATGCATGCAAAAATAATGGCGCTGAAAGCAAGAACGATAGTAGCGGGGAAAGTTTGTTCTATAATATTCCATACAGGACGTTGTGTTATATAGCTACGACGCAAGTAAGGTGTTTTGAGAAAGAGTGCCTTTCCTGATCCAATATTTAATAATTTTGTGGGATGACCGTATTTAGTTGAATCTAAATAGAAGTGACTCTTGTTGTCTTTTTTTGCTGTTGAATGAACTGAAATGAAAGACATATCATTCAAGAACATTAAATATTGAGTTTGTAATGGAAGATTTAAATTTAAATCGTTTCTAATTATTTCCAATGATTTCTCATCGGTATGTTGCCCTAATCTCATTCGGGCTGGATCGCCGGGCAAAACATTGAATAATAGGAATACAATTGTAAGGACTCCTAATAATACAAGGAATCCATATAAAATCCGTTTGGTGATATAACTTATCAATTTTGTCTTTTATATGCTACTTGTACTTTGTAATTACTTCGCTATAAATCGGGAAGTCATTGGCGTGCCACATGGCGGTTACCACTCCGTCATTAAGCATTAATAGGCCTGGATTGGAACGAATTGCTGTCTTAAGTGCAGTGCCATCTACATTCAACATTGGATATTTTGCACCCGTTTCTACGCGGTATTTTTCTACTCTTTCGTTAGATGCGTTTGATAATCCGTTAAATGGTGTTTTGTTTTTAAGACAAGCATCGTAGAATAAATTTATTTTACCCATTGCTGCGAGATCAGCTTTGTCAATGTCATACATGATAAGCATGAATTGGATTCCTTTTCTATGTAACAATGAATCATTTAAACTTGAACCACTTTCTAAATCTGTTAAATTAAAATCAAGTATTGTTGCATTGCAATTACCTTTTCTAATAGTACGGTCGTAACGACAATAATATTCCCAAAGTGTGTCTTCCGGAAGTTTATCTACGGTAAATGGCTTTATGGTTTTTGATTTTGCATGTTGGTAGTAAAATATCATTACCACAGAATCAGCTACGCAGCCAGTTTTTTTCGGATTTTTTATTTGTGTAGCATCCCAAAGATTTGTTCCAATAGCATACGGACGGAAATCTATCAAGGGAAGGTGTCGATAGGTATAAATTGGAAATGCGAAGGATGCAAATAAGCCAAGTCCTGCAATTCCAACAAGTAGTATTCGATTTCTAAATAATAATTTTATATTTTCTTGTCCAACAAATACGATTGCAATCAAAATCAATAGGATTAAATCTTTCCAGAAAGATTCCCATGGAGTAAGTTGAATAGCATCGCCAAAACAGCCGCAGCTTGTTACTTTATTGCAACAGGCACTGTAGAATGTGAGAAATGAGAAAAATAGTATCATTGATAATAAAAGTAAAAGAGTCATCCTAACTTTTATTCCCATTAATAATAAAACACCAAGTGCCATTTCTAAACCACAAATGATAATTGCTAATAGAATGGAATGCTTCCCTAAAAAATCATACATCGGTTTAATGATACTGGCACTTACTTTCACTTCTTTCACTTCCTTCGCTCGGTTTTTTCGTGCCTCTTCTTCACAAGGTATATTTAATTCTGACTTTCCATCTCCATTTGTTTGGATCATGTCACATGAAAAACCTTGACCAAAAACTTCAAAATACTCTTCAAGTTTAATGCTGAATCCAACAGGATCATTTGCTTTAATAAAACCGGAAAAAATAAAAAGACCACCGACTAAAATTCTTGTACAGGTAGTCAGCCAGCGAAAACGTGCAAAAAATGTGTTGAAATTGATAATAATTACTAAAAGCCCTAAGACACAACCTAAGGAGGTTTGACTAAAACATGGTGGACAAATAAAATAGAAAATCGCAGCCAATCCGACTGACGCAACAAAGCGAAAAATACGACCTTTTAAAAACTCCATATTTATTTTATTTAAGCTAAACGAATGAGTGCAAAGATAGCGTAATTGATTATGTCGAAGTAGTTTGCATCAATGCCCTCAGATGAAATTGTTTCACCTTCATTATCTTCAATTTGTTTGATTCTTAGAAGTTTAACAAGTATCAAATCGGTAAGACTGCTTACTCTCATGTCTCGCCACGCCTCTCCATAATCGTGATTTTTATTCTCCATCAGAGCTTTAGCTTCGGCAGTATATTTATGATAAAGTTTCATTGTTTCAGCTACTGGAAGTTCTGTTCGGGTGTCGTCCTTCAATTCCATTTGCATTAATGCAATGATGGAATAGTTTATTATGCCAATGTATTCTCCACGCACATCGTCAACAATTTTCTGTGTACCATTTTGTTCAATGGTGCGAATTCGTTGTGCTTTGATAAAAACTTGATCGGTAATCGATGAAATACGGAACATTCTCCAAGAGGTACCGTAATCTCTGAGTTTTTTACTAAAAATATCACCGCAGTTGTCTATACTTGTGTCGTACTGTTTAGACGTATTTGTCATAAAAAAATAATGAAGCACGAAGATACACAATTGCGCCTATTTTGCCGCGACCAAATCCTTGATCTTTATCGTCCAGTTGTAATGGGAATTCTAAATCTTACTCCAGACTCATTTTATGATGGGGGGAAATATAATTCAACAGAAAATGCCTTTCTTCAAGTTAAAAAAATGGTTTCCGAGGGCGCTAAAATTATTGATATAGGAGCGCTTTCTACTCGGCCAGGTTCTATTCCAGTTGACCTGCACGAAGAGTGGAGTAGAATGGAAGCAATAATTCCAATGCTAAAAGAAAATTTTCCGAATGTTATTTTATCGGTGGATACTTATCGAAGTGAAATTGCTAAGAAGGCAATACTTGAGGGCGTACATATAATTAATGACATTTCAGGTGGCACTATGGATGAAACTATGTTTGCGCTAGCGGCCGAGCTCGACGTTCCTTATGTTTTAACACATATACAAGGTACACCAACCACGATGCAACAAAATCCGCAATATGAAAATTTGATTGATGAGGTTAAAATATTTTTTGAAGAAAGAATTTTTCAATTACAATCTTTAGGTGTGAAACAAATTATTCTTGATCCTGGATTTGGCTTTGGTAAAACAGTGGAGCAGAATTATCAATTATTGAATTCACTTGAAATGTTTGTTGGTATTGAATTTCCTATTTTGGTGGGATTGTCTAGAAAATCATTTGTTAAAAATCGTTATGGTAACGAAGCAGACCAAGTGCTACATGGAACATTAGAATGCACTAAAATAGCAATTGAGAAGGGAGCTAAAATTTTACGCGTTCACGATGTAATTGAAACGGTACAATTATTAGCTAAATGAGAATTTAATTTTAGAACAATCAAATTTATTCATTGTTGCTGATTGCTTATCTTTGGAAACGAATGATCCACCTACTTAATTTTTCTTTTATCAATTTCCGTTGGGAAGATATCATTGATATTTTTTTAGTATCGGTTTTGCTCTACCAGTTATATCGACTTGTACGTGGTACAGCAGCTTTGAATATTTTTATTGGGGTTGCAGTATTTTATGTTTTTTATCGCTCGGTTAGACTTTTTGATTTTGAATTGTTTTCCAGTATTCTAGGAAAATTCATAGATGTAGGAGTAATTGCGATATTGATAGTGTTCCAGCAGGAGTTGCGTAAATTTTTCCTTTTTATAGGAACTTATAATGTTATGGGAAATAAACGTATCCGCAAGGCAATGTTTTCTTGGGGAGATGTTTCTAAGGAAACGGAGTTAGATATTTTTTCCGTTGTGAAAGCTTGTCGTAACATGGCTGAAGGGAAGATAGGAGCACTTTTAATTATCACCCGCGGAAACGATTTGAAATTTTATGTGAACACAGGAGATCCTGTTGATGCACGTGTTTCAGTCCGAATGATTGAGAGTATTTTTTTTAAGAATAGTCCATTGCATGATGGTGCTTTAATTATTACCAATAATAAGATTCGTGCTGCTCGTTGTGTTCTGCCTGTTACTGAAAATAATGATTTTCCGGCACATCTTGGAATGCGACATCGTGCTGCAGTGGGCATTACGGAAAATACAGATTCGTTGGCGATTGTTGTTTCTGAACAAACAGGCGAAATAGCATTGGGCCGTGATGGTGCTCTTGAAACAAATATTTCTCCTGACAATTTGAAAGACTTATTAGAGAAATATTTAAGTAATTAATCTTGCGTATTAATTATTTTATTTTCCACCTTTATTTATTATATCTTTTATCATTGTACTATCTGGGATTCCCACATAATTAGTAAGAACCTTTGCTTGTTCTGCATAGGATGTTGTCGGATAATTGGTAATTATAAATTGATACAATTGTTTAGCACGGTCACCTCCGTGGTTTACTTCTTCTAAATAGGTGTCATATATGTAGGCCGCTAAAAAGCAAGCATCAGCATATTTCTTATACGTTTTGTGTTCTCCTAATATTATTTCTAAGTAGGATGCAGCCTGCTCGTAATTTCGAGAGCCTTGTGCTAGGTCAGCAGAGATAAAAAGATATTCAGCAACATTTGAATCCTTTGGAAAGGTGACGATAAAGTCATTGTATGCTTTTAATGTTGCAACTGCCAGTAATGCATTGTATTTTTTACTCGCAAGCATTTCTTTTTCTGCTTTTTTAATAGCGTCACTGTAAGTTCCCTTTGAATTTTCTTTTGCAATGCTGTCTTCCTTTTTTTTGTCCATTTCTTTTTCTTCTGGACTTTTACAACTTGAAAAAATACTGATACTTATGGCTAGAATTAAAATAATTTTATTCATGTTTATTTATTTTTAAAATTTAAAATACTGAATTTTTGTTATTGATATTTACTTTGATTTATTTTTTGGCTTTTTTATATATTTAGGATTGCAATATACAACCAGGTATTTCCCAGCATTAATTAAATTACTTTTCAGATGATTCCATGATCGAAGTTGAATAACTGTAACATGGTATTTTTTCGCAATCACTGAAAGATTTTCACCTTGTTTAATTTTATGCATGACCTTTATTGTTGATTCAATTTTTGTAGAATCTACTTTTTCAGTTAGTTTCAAAATTTGTTGAACTAATTTCAGACTGTCTATGTTAATAACCAGTGAATCCATTTTAGGATTTTTCTTCAGCAAAGAAGTTGTATTGGACATTGCTAAACTTAGCAAATTAGCTTTGAGTCTATACCCACTTGGCGACATGTGGACACCATCTGGATTTGCCAATTTTTGTTCTTGAAATTTTGGCATTACATCCCAACCACCAGCCACCCAATACCAATCAAATAATCCACAATTTTGTTCCTTTGCTATCTTCTTTATTAAATCTGAAAAAGCCTCACCCGATTTTATGTGTTCACTTTTATAATACATATCCATTGTTGAAGTTAGGATTATACTTGCATTGGGAGCCGCAGCGCGAACCAACTTAATAACTTTCGTAATTATTTCTTCTTCATTTGCTTTTAAACTATCGTCATATAAATAGTCATTTGTACCAAAATCAATAATTACTAAATTGGGATTTAGAGCAGGTAATTGTTTAGCAAAAAGTTTTTCATATATAATCGATTCGTATTTGGCACCACCAACGCCACAATTATGGTAAATAATACCATTATTTTCTGACGTTTCTAAGCTGATTCCATAAAAAGTAAACTCTGTTTGTGACTCCTTGTTTTTTTTGATCTTAAATACAATTTCATTTTTGAAAGCTGGCAAATTTATTTCATAATAGCTTAGGGAATCATTTTTAATTGGAGCAATATTTATTGGAATTTCTTTATCGCCACAAACGATAATTAAATCGTAGGAACTGGAATCTTTTTTGCAGAATAATTTGAGTCTTGAGTAATTAGAAGGAACATCATTAATAAAAGAGAATGTAAAACTTGCATTACTATCTTCTGTTTTACATGTCATTCCTGATACTCCAAGAGGAATTTTAGGTGGCACAGCCAGACTTTTGGAATACGTCCATTCTCCAGTATGCCTTGATTTATATTCAAAAGAGGAGTACGTTTTGGCAGCTGAGTAAGGAAACATTATTCCTCTGCCACCGTTGCCATGAATGCTATGTAAGTTATTCCTCACACGACCTGGAAAGTAATCGGATTGTAAATGTGAATCACCTAAGTGAACAATTGACATTTTTGAGTTTTTTGTGTCCTCCCAACTTTTTACAAATTGATCAATTGCGCTTTTATTGTAAAATTGGATAAAAGCAAATTCGCTATGAATAAAAGGATACCTTGTAGTATAGCTTGCTGTTGAGTCCTGCGTTTGCGCTGAAAGTATAGCTGAGCAAATCACAGATGATATTAATAAAATATTAGTGTTTATTTTTATTGAAAAAATAAAATTAAAAATAAAGGATATCAGTTTATTAATTTTAATCACGCTGTTATATTATTTTAAGGAATTTTTCCAATTGCTTTTGAGTGTATCTGTATTTTTTATGATCGAATCTTTCTGCACGTTCAATGGTGGTTTTGTGTAACCCTTCATCACTTTTCCCATCATTTTAATGTGCCAAGTGGTATTTGCTGAAAAAACTCCATTTAAAAAAATGATGTCATTGATATTATTTTCTTTTACTAAATCAACTAAACTTCCTGTATAATATCGGTAATCAATTATAAACACTGTTTCGTAGTTAGCTGTAAAGTAGGTTGCAAATGGATTTCCGTATGAATTTTTTATAATTACACATTTTCTTCCATTTTTAATTTCATTGTCAATTTTCATGAGTGGATTATCTCCACCAAGGAAAACTCCGTAAGCATTACCACCGCTAGCATATTCTGCATATAACGTGGCTGGAGTTCCCTTTGATGTTATTGAGCCATACCGTAAGGTTTTATGGTTTCCAGGGACCATCCAATACTCAACCGAGTCGGGATTTTCTTTTAATCTAGAATCACGTGTGAGGTAGTACAAAGAACCGAGGTATTTCTTTTTTACTTTATACGTCATCGCATCGAGTGAGATCGGATTAATTGCAGCAGCTTTACAAAAAGCTACATAAGCATAATACGCTCCTAGGCCTGTCCAGTGGTGATCAGTTCCGAAATAGATATATTCACTTTTATGATTTAAAATTTCATCATTTGCATTTACAGCTTTTACGCCTGGACTTAATAGTCCATAAATTTGATCAATATTTATTTTTTCTGAGTTAGCCACTTTTCTGTATTCTGTTGGAGGGTAGAAAGCAATGGAAGAGGGAACTACCACAACATAAAGTGTTGCTATTTCTTGAAAAATTTCTTGGTATTTGTTTATCATACTTGAATACGCTTTCGCCATTGCATAATTCCCTCCAAAAACTTCCATAGCCCTTCCGTCATATATGACTACACCTCCTGTTGTTTCTACTTTACCTCGATTGGCCGAATCCAGTGGAATGGAATCAGCTTTACCAAAAGTTGTGTCTACGTTTGCAGGTAGTTGAGCATCGAGCGCAACAGTTTTGTAGAATCCAATTTTTTTCGATTGAATACCGCGCTTTTCTTTAATATAAAATGAAGTACTTACAAAATTATCTCGAGAAGGAAAATTATCTGCAAAATATAAATCTATATTAGCCAAATATGTTCCATTGAAAAAAGATTGGACAGAGAAAACTGGCAGGGTTGTAAGTTTACGTTTCTCGTAATTAGAAAAGGTTGATTTTGGTAAAATAAAAAAAGAAGCTCCTATCGTTGCAAGTGCAGTGACAAATACTATTAGCGTGATTAACGCAAATCTATTTTTTATTGTATGACCTTTCATTTCTTATTTAAAATCTATAGTAGATGAATGGATTATATGTTTTACCAACTAACATAGCGGTTGCTGTAAATAATAATATAAAGTTAACAGCAATAGTTAAGCTGTACCAATAATGCGCTTTGTTTCCAACCAATTGTCGTTTCACTTTTCTATGCATGAATAAATAGATTGGCATGCACATTAACATTGCAAAGCAGAGCCAGAAAATATTTTCTTGAAGCACTATGTTGAATTCAAAACTTGTTAATTGCTGTCCGCTTGCTCCAAAAAGAATTTTAAAAAATTCCCTTAACCGATTCAGGTCAGTAAAATAAAATAATGCCCATCCCAAAAACATTGCTGCTAGTAAATACAGGTGCCCAAAAACAGATGGAATCTTTTTTATTATATTTCCTAGAAATAATCGTTCCATTAAAATTAATCCCCCCCAAAATAATCCCCATAAGATATAATTCCAGCATGCGCCATTTGCACCACCGTGCCAAAATCCAGTAAGGAACCAAACAATGAAAAGATTTCGGTAGCCTTTTGCTTTATTGCCACCTAGTGGGATATAGACGTAGTCTTTGAACCATGTTGAAAGTGAAATATGCCATCGCCTCCAAAAATCAGTTGCTGATTTTGCAATATAGGGGTAGTTGAAATTTTCGTAGTAGTCAAAACCAAACATTTTACCAAGTCCTATAGCCATATCTGAATAGCCAGAAAAATCAAAATATATTTGTACTGTAAACATTAAAAGACCAAACCATGCTTCTGAAACTGCTAATGAGGACAGGTCTCCGTCTAAGTATTTTACAACAAATGTCCCCGCAACATTTGCAATGCAAACCTTCTTAAATAGTCCAACGCAAAATCTTGTTACACCTGCAGAAATATTTGCAAGTTTAAATCTTCTCGTATCAATTTGTTTTGCAATGTGAACATAGCGCACAATCGGTCCTGCAACTAACTGGTGGTATAAACTCACAAACATTAAAAATTTCAAAAGTGATTTTTGAGCTGTTACTTTTCCTGTATACACATCTATCACATAAGAAATCGATTGAAATGTATAAAACGAAATACCTATTGGAAGAGCAAAGGATGGAACACTAAAAGAAGATCCGAAAAAATCATTGATGTTACTAACTATAAACGCACTGTATTTAAATGTTAGCAGTGTACAAATGTTAAAGACTAGCGAACAGATAACACCAAATTTTGCAACAGATTTTCCTCTATTTGCCTCAATAAATCTGCCATTGCCATAATCAATTAAAGCAGTTACAAAAAGTAATGCAATCCAAATGGGTTCACCCCATGCATAAAAAATAAATGAAAAAATTGTAAGTATTAAATTTCTATAGGTTGCGTTTTTTGATGAATAATAAAGTATCAGATTAAGAGGTAGGAAAATGTAAAGGAAAATTAGACTTGCAAATACCATACTTAAAAAGCTATTGAATCGAAGTATTTTAATGCGTGTACTTAAATAGTTCTAAGGGAGAACAATTTTTAATTGTTCAAAAATAATACTTTTACGCTTTGCTCTTCTTCTTTTGTCCTTTTCTAAATAATTCTAAGGTTTGGGTTAAAATCTTTAAAAAATTATTTTATTAATTATTCGATAATTTATTTGCTCCATGTCCCCAAAAATGTATCAAATTCATAGTTTCAAACAGCTAAAACAGGTTTTTGTGTCTAATTTGTTCAAATTGTACCAAGTTTAACGAATTATATTACCTTTGCATTCCTCTAAAGGAGTGCCTTTGGATATTTTTAAAACACTTAAGTCATGGCAAAAGTCTGTCAAATTACAGGAAAGAAGACAATCGTTGGTAATAAAGTTTCTCATTCCAACCATAAAACTAAGCGTACGTTCATGCCGAACTTACACACTAAACGTTTCTTTATTGTTGAAGAAGACAAATGGATTACACTAAAGGTTTCTACTTCTGCTATTCGTACAATTAATAAAATTGGTATCAATGCCGCTTTGAAACGTGGTCGCGAATTAGGACTCATCAAGAAGTAATAAAATACTATCTCATTCTATAAATTTTAATTCAAACGTTGTCTGTAATTTTAGACAACGTTTTTTGTATTTTTGAACTTAATTGTTCAGTATTTAGCAATGCAAAACATCATCCTAAAACTTAAAAGTTTGTTTTTTATAAAGTTTAGGTCAGTTCAACCTATTTGTTTTGGAATTGCCTTACTTTTTCTTTCTGCCAATTCTTTTGACAATCACTATGATTACGATACTGATTTGTTGTCAGCGGATTTTCACAAAGACCGTAGGGATGCGCTGCGTCAACTTATGCCAGATAGTAGTGTAGCCGTTTTCTTTTCAAATCCACTTTGTGTTCGTTCAAATGATGTGGATTTTGACTTTCATCAAAATGTTAATCTGTATTATTTAACAGGATTAAGGGAAGCTAATTCGATGTTGATTCTTTTCAAAGAGAAACAACAAATTGAATCTGCGTTTACAAATGAAATTTTGGTTGTGATGGACCGCAATCCAAAAGAAGAGGTTTGGACAGGCCGTCGACTGGGCGTTGAAGGTGCGAAAACAACTTTACAAGTGAATTGTGCAATTACGGGTGAATCATTTCGTTCATCTCTAGTAAATTGGAAAAAGTATAGTAAGGTGTTTTTTACTCCAATTACTGAACTATCGTTGGCTAATAATTCGAACGCTGGTGACTTATCACAGCTTATTAATAAATTCAGAATTGGAGTTGCCAAAAATAGTAATAACGATACCCTTCGACTTGGTCAATATTTGGGTTTACTACGTCAAATAAAAGAACCTGCTGAATTGGTTTTGTTGCGAAAGGCAATCAATATAAGTGGTGACGCGCACATTGAATTAATGAAAGCCCTTGAAGTGGGTATGACAGAATACCAAGTGCAGGCAGTTATAGAATATGAATTCAAAAAGCGTGGCGCGGAAGCTGTCGGTTACCCAAGTATATGCGGTGCAGGGGAAAATTCTTGTATTCTGCATTATATCTCCAATCGTAAGAAAATGGAGAAAAATAATATGATTGTTGTTGATGCGGGCGCTGAGTACCATGGCTACACTGCCGATATTACCCGAACCTTACCTGCTAATGGAATTTTTTCAGCAGAGCAAAAGGCCATTTATAATATTGTTTTAGAAGCACAAGAGGCGGGAATAAAAGAATGTGTAATTGGAAAGGAATTTCGGTCCCCACATAAGGCAGCGGTTAGGGTAATAAAGAAAAAACTTAAAGAATTAGGCATTATTAAGAATGAAGAAGATTTCATAAATTATTTTTTCCATGGAACATCACACTATCTTGGTTTAGATGTACATGATGCTGGCTTATATGGAAAATTAGAAGCTGGGAATTTAATTACAGTAGAGCCAGGCATTTATATTGCAGAAGGTTCCCCTTGTGATCCTAAATGGTGGAATATTGGAATTCGAATTGAGGACGATGTGTTAATTACGGATGGTTTACCGGATGTGATTTCAGGCTTTGTTCCTAAAAAAATAGAGGAAATTGAAAAAATAATGGCTCAAAAAAGCTATCTCAATGATAAATAATTTCTATTATTGTAATTAATTATTTGATTTTCAGTTATTTAATATATAATAGCTCTCTTAAAACTTCATTTCCAAAAAGGTTTGAATTAGACAGAGGAATTATTACCTTTGTACTCCTTCAAAATAAGGATATTTAGGACCAAAGCAAAATCACGGACACAATGGCAAAGAAAGGCAATCGCATACAGGTAATTCTTGAGTGTACTGAACATAAAGAGACTGGTAAACCAGGTACTTCGCGGTACATTACTACTAAGAACAAGAAAAATTCACCTGATCGTATTCAGTTAAAAAAATACAACTCCATTTTGAAAAAGATGACAGTTCATAAAGAGATTAAATAATATTTAAAAATAAAATAATATGGCTAAGAAAGTTGTTGCTACGCTTCGTTCAGGTGAAGGAAAACAATTCACACGTGTAATAAAATTAGTTAAATCTCCAAAAAACGGAGCTTTTCACTTTGCTGAAGCCGTTGTTCACAACGACCACATCAAAGATTTTTTAGCTGTTAAAAAGTAATTTATTACTTTATAAATGATAAAGCTTCTTTCTTTTGAAGGGAGCTTTTATTTTTTACGTTAAATGTTAATTGGCTTATATCCCCATTTTAGTTTCATAGAATTCTATTTTTAAGAAATGAGTTTTTTTGGATTATTCAATAAAGACAAAAAAGAAAGTCTCGACTTAGGGCTTTCGAAGACGAAAGAAAATTTATTCGCTCGCATTGGACGTGCTATTGCAGGGAAATCTGAAGTGGATGCTGAAGTGCTCGATCATCTTGAGGAGATATTGATTACTTCGGATGTTGGTGTGGTCACAACTCTAAAAATTATTAAACGAATTGAAATGCGCGTTGCGCGTGATAAATTTGTGAGTACTGCAGAGCTGAATAAAATTTTGCGAGAAGAGATAGCGGCTTTGTTGTCAGAAAACAACACTTCTGATTCATTAGAATTTACTATTCCAACTGGTGTAAAACCTTACGTAATAATGGTTGTTGGCGTGAATGGCGTTGGCAAGACTACAACTATTGGGAAATTAGCGTATGGCTTCAAAATGAGTGGTAAAAATGTTATGCTTGGTGCTGCGGACACTTTTCGTGCAGCAGCTGTGGACCAGCTAATGATTTGGGCAAACAGAGTTGACGTTCCAATTGTTCAGCAGGGAATGGGTGCCGATCCAGCATCCGTTGCATTTGATACGTTAAATTCTGCTATTACAAAAAACATTGATGTTGTTATTATTGACACTGCTGGAAGATTACACAATAAAGTGAATTTGATGAATGAACTCACCAAAATTAAAATGGTGATGAATAAAGTTGTGAAAAATGCACCGCATGAAGTGTTGTTGGTGTTGGATGGTTCTACTGGTCAAAATGCCATAGCGCAATGCAAGCAATTTACACTAGCTACTGATGTTACTGCATTGGCTGTAACTAAGTTAGATGGAACGGCCAAGGGAGGCGTGGTAATTGGAATTTCCGATCAGTTTAAAATACCTGTCAAATATATAGGGGTGGGAGAGAAGGTGGAAGATTTGCAAATATTTAATAACTTAGCTTTTGTTGATTCACTTTTTAAAGATCAATAATTTATTTGTAATCAATTATTTTGAAAACCAATCAAATATTTCAGGATTTTTTAAATCGGATATCGTCACATGGTATTTTAGAGGATACGCCAAATACTTTACGTAAAAAATTGAAAATACTTAATCTTTCGCTAACTGGTTTAGCTGGGATTTGTTTTTTTTATTTTGTTTTATGTCTTTTCAATAAACTTTTTTTATCTGCACTTGTTACTTCTACTTCTTTTTTATTCATATCAATTTCATTCTATTTCATACGAATTAAAAAATACAATTTTGTTTTTCACAGCACCATGTGTTATGGTTTATTGTTTTTGGCTTCAGTAATATGGTTGGATGGTAGTTGGAACTATGCATACTTCTATTTTATATTTATTCCTATTGCCAGTAATATTTTATTTGATAAAAAAACAGTAATTATTTTTTATTTAATTGTCAGTATTGTTTGCCTTATTAGTGCTATTCATTTGCTTAGTATTTACCCTTCGTACAACCAAGTCAGTGGCGCTAAAATATTTTTAGGGTATCCTAATATTATTTTTGCTGCCTTACTGATTTATGCTGCTGTTCGCTTATTTAAGAACGAAAATCTATTGTATTCTTTAAGTATAGAATTTCAAAATGAGGTGCTTGAAGAAAAAAATAGGGAGATCATGGATAGTATTACATATGCTAAGCGAATTCAAAACACATTACTTGCCTCTGAAACTTTATTAAAAGAAAACCTCCCTGAATATTTTATTTTATACAGGCCTAAGGCCGTAGTAAGTGGAGATTTTTATTGGGCATCAAAAGTTTCTGATACTAATTTTTTATTGTTAACAGGGGATTGTACAGGTCACGGTGTGCCCGGTGCATTTATGTCCTTGTTGAATATGTCTGTTCTAAGGGAAATTATTATGGGCCAAAATATTTATCGGCCAGATCAAATTCTAAACTTGCAAAGGGATACTATTATTAATGCTTTAAATTCTGATGCAGCTGCTGATCAGTCGCGAGATGGGATGGATTGTGTATTATGTAGTTTTGATTTTACAACTAGAAAAGTTCAGTTTTCTTGTGCAAATAATCCAATTTGGATTTTGAGAGGGAATGAAATAATTACATTCAAAAGGGATAAACAACCTATTGGTTTACACGTTGGCAATCCAAAGGATTATACGTTGCAAACCTTCGATTTACATGCTGGCGATATCGTTTACACATTTACAGATGGTTTTGCCGATCAATTTGGTGGTCCAAGGGGCAAAAAATTTAAGTATGGTCAGCTTAAGAAACAATTTATTTCAATCAACAAGCTAAGCATGACTCATCAAAAAAGTATTTTGGAAAACACTTTTAATACCTGGAAGGGTTCGTTGGAGCAAGTAGATGATGTGCTTGTTATTGGCATTAAAATAAAGTAATACTTTCTCAATTAAATTTCAATTTATTGACCTTAATCTTTGGTTATCTTTGCCGTTAAATGAAGACGAAAACGTTAAAAAAAAATAAGGTAAATGTTGTGACTCTTGGCTGCTCGAAAAATATTTTCGATTCTGAGGTTTTGATGGGACAATTAAAAGCAAATAATTACGAGGTTGAACACGAAAGTCAAAGTGATGATTCTTCTATTGTAATTATTAATACATGTGGTTTTATTGATAATGCAAAGCAGGAGAGTATTGATACCATTTTGCAATTTGTTGATGCAAAAGAAAATGGTTTAGTGGACAAAGTATATGTAACGGGATGTTTAAGTGAGCGGTATCGACCTGAGCTAGAGAAGGAAATTCCTAATGTGGATGCCTGGTTTGGTACTAGAGACCTACCAAGGTTACTTAAAACATTAAAGGCGGATTATAAGCATGAACTTATTGGTGAACGCATACTGACCACACCGCAACATTATGCGTACTTGAAAATTTCTGAAGGTTGCGATCGTCCTTGTTCTTTTTGCGCAATTCCAATCATGCGTGGTAAGCATATCTCTACCCCAATTGATACTTTGGTTGCCCAGTCTAAAATTCTTGCTAAAAATGGAACGAAAGAATTGATTTTGATTGCTCAAGATTCAACGTATTATGGGCTTGATATTTATGGGAAAAGAAATTTGGAGGAATTACTTTTAAAACTTTCTGAGGTTGATGGGATTGATTGGATTCGTTTGCATTATGCTTTCCCAAGTGGTTTTCCTACTGGAATTTTAGATGTTATGCGTGAAACTCCCAAAATATGTAATTACCTTGATATGCCTTTACAACACATTACAGACAATATGTTGAAAAGTATGAAAAGGGGAACTACCAAACAAAAGACGATTGATTTGGTAAATATGATTCGCGACAAGGTTCCGACTATTACGCTAAGAACAACTTTGATTGCTGGATTTCCAGGCGAGACGGAAAAAGACCATGAAGAGATGTTGAAGTGGGTGGAAGAAACTCGTTTTGATCGCTTGGGTGTTTTTAACTATTCGCATGAGGAAAATACATCTGCTTTTTTATTAAATGATGATGTTCCGGCAATTGTGAAACAACAACGAGCAGAAGCGGTAATGGAAGTGCAGCAGGGCATTTCATTTGAGATTAATCAAAAAAAAGTCGGGAATACTTATAAAGTATTAGTTGATCGTAAAGAAGGTAATTATTTTGTTGGTCGTACGGAAGCTGATTCTCCCGAGGTTGATAATGAAGTATTGATAGAGGCAAAAAATGATTTTGTAAGAATAGGAGATTTTGCAAATGTAAAAATTGATAAGGCAGAAGAATTTGATCTTTATGGTAAATTAATTTAGCGCAAAATGGTTCGAAATACGTTGTTGCTTTTTTTGTTCTTAATGCTGTGTTGTTTTAAAGCTAATGATTCTGTTTTTTCAGTAGAAGGTTCGAATGAGGTTTGGAAAGGTCCTTGCGCCATATTTGTGGCACCAACAACTGCACAACTTGATTCTTTGAAAATAAAAATGAATGAATCTGTTTTTTTTAAATTAACCGATGAAAGTATAGGTGCAATGTCTAAGGCTCGTGCTTTTTTAGAACTAAAAAAAACGAACATGGCGAACGTAGAGGCGATTGGTATTTTAAAATTTAATACAGACGCTGGGAAAATAATAGATCTAAAAATAGCGCATTTGAATTGGGCAGTAATACTGTTTAATGGGAAATCGACGCCTATTATTACTAATATGGCTGCCATTGAAAACGATTACCTTAAATATATGAAATAATATTATTTTTGAATCCTTAGTTTAACATACTAATATTTATTCGCTTATGAAAAGTATAGTAAATTATTATTTTCACTTTATTTTAATTATTTTTTCTTTTTCTACTTTGAAAGCAGATGAAGGAATGTGGCTTCCTGTTTTGCTTGATCAATTAAACATAACCACAATGCAGGCAAATGGATTTAAATTATCTGCAGAAGATATTTATAGTTTGAATAAATCAAGTATGAAAGACGCCGTTGTTCAGTTCGGATCGGGCTGTACTGCGGAATTAATTTCTGGCAAAGGATTGTTGTTGACAAATCATCATTGTGGGTACGGTTCTATACAAACACATAGCTCAGTCGAACGGAATTATCTTGATGATGGTTTTTGGGCAATGAACCAATCTCAAGAATTAGTCTGCCCTGGATTGAGTGTTACTTTTATTGTTAGCATGGAGGATGTTACGGCCATTGTATTAGATGGAATTACCGACACCACTTCTGAATACGCTAGAAAGAAAAAGATTGATACTAATGTAAGAGCATTGGAGAAAGCAAATTCTTTGAATGGAATTGATGCAATGGTTCGCGCTTTTTATTACGGGAATGTTTATTACATGTTTTTTACTCAAACCTTTAAAGATGTTCGATTGGTAGGTGCTCCACCGCAAACAATTGGAAACTTTGGTGGGGATAGTGATAATTGGGTGTGGCCACGTCAGACAGGTGATTTCTCTTTATTTCGAATTTATGCAGACAAAAATAATAATCCTGCTAATTATGCTGTTGACAATATTCCTTATACCCCAAAACATTTTTTTAAAATTAATGCAAATGGAATAGGAGAAAATGATTTTACGATGGTGTATGGATTCCCAGGTCGTACAAATGAGTATTTGAGCTCTTTTGGTATTGAGCTTATTCAAAATGTATCTAATCCTATTAAAATAAGTTTACGTGATACACGCATTAAGATAATGGAACAAGAGATGTATAAAAACCCTGTTGTGAAAATACAATATGCATCTAAACGCAATGGAGCTGCGAATGCTTGGAAAAAATGGCAAGGTGAACAATATGGATTGATTGAAAATAAAGTAATTGCTAAAAAACAATCCTATGAAGGAGATTTTTCAACTTTGATTCTTGCCGACCAGTTTCAAGGTGCTAAATACCAAACCTTGTTAATGGATTTACAGTCGGCATACAATAGTATAAGACCTTACCAAATTGCATTGGACTATTCTTCCGAAGGAAGTTTTTCAATTGAGTCTGTTCGATTTGCTTGGTCTTTCAATAATTTAATACAGCTTGAACAAACTCTTAATCTTGATGCTAAAGAAAGGCAAAAACAACTAGATCTTTTGAGGGCTGCTGCTGATAATTATTTTAAGGATTTTGATTTAGTACTTGAGAAAAAATTAGCCGTGGCCATATTTAAGCAAATGAGAAATGGCATGCCACAAAATTTTTTACCACCAGTTTTTGAACTTGTAGAAAAAAAATACGATGGAAATATTCAAGAATACATTGATGAGGTTTACGCTAAAAGTCTTTTTGTCAGCAAGAAAAAAGTAATGAACTTATTGAATAATTATAAACCTTCTGATTGGAAAAAAATTATGAAGGATAAGGGTTTTGCTTTTTCATCTAGTCTTTATGTGCATTATAATCTTTACATTCTACCTAAATGGATGACTTTAAATAGCGAAATCAATCGGTTGAATAGAATTTATATGGCAGCGCAAATGCAAGTATTTCCTAGTCGAAAATTTTATCCTGACGCTAACTTTACTATGAGAGTTGCATTTGGCAAAGTTGCTGGTTACAATCCTCGAAATGCTGTGCATTACAATTGGTTCACAACACTTGACGGAGTAATGGAAAAAGCTGATTCTACAACACTCGATTACAAGGTACCTATGCGATTGAAACAGCTTTGGTCCAATCGTGATTTTGGAAATTATGCTGATCG
Organism: Flavobacteriales bacterium; assembly: GCA_002737665.1. GTDB lineage: Bacteria > Bacteroidota > Bacteroidia > Palsa-965 > Palsa-965. Next base: position 30,520 of record NSIF01000023.1, read on the forward strand.
AAAAGATGGAAAATTACACACTGCATTTATTGCAACTAATCATACCACTGGCGGAAATTCCGGGAGTCCTGTTATAGATGCGTATGGAAATTTAATTGGAACTAATTTCGATAGAACTTGGGAAGGAACGATAAGTGATTTAGATTATGAAATAGCTGTTTGTAGAAATATTTCTTTGGATGTTAGGTATACGCTATTTATAATTGATAAATATGCAGGTGCAGGATATTTATTAAAAGAAATGGAATTTGTCCCTGCTGGCTCCTATTAATAATTTCTTTGAATTAGTTTGGGTACTTTTTGTATGAGTAATTTTGTAGATTGATATTTTTCGTTTAGAACCTTTGTGGTGTGATACATTTCAAACGCGTTAATGTTCCTTTTGAAACTTCCAATCAGTTTTCACAACTGTTCTTGGATTACGTTTCTGAATCTGAAAAAATTGCTGCTTTGTATTCATTTCCACCAACAGCTTCTGGATATAACCAGGCTGCCAACAGTTTGCAATACAATGAAGTAATCCGGCCAGTTCTTATTGATGTAATAAAAGAACAATATGCTGCAACTGGTATTAGTGCAAGTGAAAAATTATTGAATCAACTCGCAGCGGTTGGCGCTCTAACAGTTTGTACGGGCCATCAATTGTGTTTGTTTACTGGGCCACTTTATTTTATTTATAAAATTTGTACCACAATTAAAGTTGCAGAAGAACAGTCTCGACTACTTGGTAAAAATATTATTCCAGTTTATTGGATGGCTACCGAGGATCATGATTTTGAAGAAATTTCAGCTGTCAATATTTTTGGTAAAACATTAAAATGGGCTATTGGCTTAACTCCAAACGAAAAGGTGCCCAAAGGTGCTGTTGGCGATATTTCAACTGATTCCTTAGATGCTTTGCTTGCTGAATTAAAAATTCTTCTTGGTGATGTAGAAGAGTCCCAGCAGCTTTATGAATTGATTGCGAAGGCATATCGACCAGGTCGTACGCTCACACAAGCAACAAGAGAATTTGTGAATGAATTATTTTTCGACAAAATAATAATAATTGATGGTAACGATAAAAAACTAAAAAGTTTTTTTCGTACCCAACTTAAACAGGAAGTGGAGTGGCAACAGTCATTTCAATTTATTTCTGATTCAATTTTACAAATTGAAAAATTAGGTTATGTGTCACAAGTAAATCCTCGTCGCATCAACTTGTTCTATATGCAAAATAATTTTCGCGAGCGTATAGTAGAAAAAGAGGGGATTTATAATGTATTAAATTCTGCTATTTTTTTTACAAAAGAACAGTTGTTGTTAGAAATTGAGAATTCACCCGAAAAGTTTAGTCCCAATGTTGTTTTGCGCCCGCTTTATCAGCAAATTATTCTTCCGAATATAGCATACATTGGTGGACCAGGTGAAATTGCATATTGGTTACAATACAAAACAATGTTTGATCATTTTAAAGTTG
>NSIF01000024.1 GCA_002737665.1 Flavobacteriales bacterium
AGAGCATGGATTGGGAACAACAATCTGGTCACCTACTGCATCTGGGTTATTGACAGGAAAATATAATAATACAACTCCTGCCGACACTCGAATTTCTCGTCCGGGAATGGAATGGTTAAAAGAGCTATTAGTTGGTGCCGATTCAAAAATAAATATTGAAAAAGCAAAACAATTTACTTCATTGGCAACTGAATTGGGAACAACAGGTGCTTGCTTATCGATAGCATGGGTATTAAAAAACCCTAATGTAAGTACTGCAATTCTTGGTGCTTCTAAAGTTGAACAGTTGGAAGAAAATTTAAAAGCATTTGAAACATTATCTCTAATGACGGATGAGGTGATGAATAAAATTGATACTATTTTTCAGAATAAATCATAGCACAGAACATTTGATTCAAAAAAAAGCCGACCTCTAAATGAAGTCGGCTTTTTTAAATATTAAATTGTTATTACTTGAAATCCACTAATTGAACATCAAAAATCAAGGTTGCTTTTGCTGGAATAATTGGAGGCCTGCCACCTTCGCCATAAGCAAGCGAATAAGGAATAATAAGCTTCGCTTTTTCACCTTTGCGTAACAATGCAACACCTTCATCCCATCCTTTAATAACTCTCCCCTGCCCTAATGGAAAATCAAACGGTTGCCCACGCTCCACCGAGGAGTCAAACATAGAGCCATCCAATAAATAACCACTGTAATGCACGGAAACAGACTTTCCAGCTAATGCTAGCTCATTTTCAGGATGTTTTTCAAACATTACAATTTTCAATCCGCTTGGAGTTGTAATGGTATCCATTCCTTTTGCATTCCAAGGTGATGGTGGAGCAACAATATCTAACACTTCTACATCAAAAATCAAGGTGCTATTTGCTGGTATTGCGCCTCTGGCTTGGTCACCATAACCATACTTAGCTGGAATGGTCATTGTCGCCTTATCCCCAGCATTCAAATGAGAAATGACAGAATCCCATCCAGCAATAACCTCATGCTTCCCTAATTTAAATGAAAATGGTGCATTGCCACGACGAGAAGTTGCATCAAAAATTGTGTCGTTTGTAAATTTACCAGTGTACAACATAACACAACGGTCACCATTTTTACAGGCAGGGCCATTTCCCTTAGCTGTAATTTGATATTCTAATCCGCCAGAAAGTTTAACTACTACTGGTTTCTTCACATTCTTAGAAGTATATTTTCTAACAACAGTTTCACTAGCAGGTGACTTTTTTTTACCCTTAAGTAAAATAAATGCAGGGGCAATTGCAATTGCCAACAGCAATAAAATAGGGAGGAAACGTTTCATAAATTATAATTGTTAATCGATTTAATTTGTATTTGCACTAACTAATTCAACTTCAAAAATACGAGTAAGTCCATCGCTATAACCCATTCGGGGAGGTAAAATAAAAATAGATTTGGTTCCTATTTTCATCTTGGATACACAAGCGTTAAAGCCCTGAATCATTCGATCGTCATCTAATTTGAAAGGCATCAATGGTTGCTGTGGAAATAAATTATTGGAATCAAAAGTTGTTCCATCTAAGTATTTCCCTGTATAACGAACATTTACTACTGTTCCAGATTTAAGTGCCTCGCCAACACCGGCTGCTAATTCTAAATAAAATATCCCATCGTTATCAGGATTTTTAGCGCCCTTCCATTTTGTTTTAATATAATCCGACAACAACATAAAGTCATTTTCTTTCAACATTGGTTCCTTCAATTTTGCGCTATCATAAATAGGTTTCATAATAGCCATTAATTTTTGCTGCTCTTCTTGCTTTTTTTTCTGTTCAGCTTGCTGGAGTTCCATTTCTTTCTCAGCCGCTGCCTGAAAAGTCGCGACCTTTACTTTTGAATAAATACTATCCACCTTAACAGCAAAGCCAAGGTATTTTAGTGCTTCGTATTTAGGTTCAAAATGAAAATCTTTTGGGTAATACTTCTTTAATGAATCCATACTGACAAAAAAGGAAACACTATCGCCAACATGCAATTTCAATAAGAAGTCAAGAAAGTCACCTTTAAATAATGGCTTATCAATTCGGATTGGATAAGTAGGACTATTGGTAGCCTTGTTAATATCCAAAAAAACCGAATCGGCTGGCGTTTTGAACTGCATCTTTACAAAGACAGCTCCGCCAGTATCTACAGGAATTATACCTGTTCCCTTTTTATGTTGGAGAAAATAGGTATTGTCTGCTGACTTTTTATATCCAGCAAATTCCTTCTTTCCACCTTTTCCAAAAGAAGAAAGGGAGAATGATAAAATTAAAATTAAACAAGCAAACAAAAAATGTTGTCCACGTTTCATAAAAAGAAAATAAGATTTGTAAAATTAATTTCCCTGCTGAATTTGCATTTTAGGTTCTGGCATTTTCGGCTCTGGAGCTGTTACATCAACTACTTCGATGTCAAATATCAAAGTTGCATAGGGTTTCATTTGACCACCACCGTTACCATAAGCAAGTGAGGAAGGAATAATAACAGTTCCTTTTCCACCCTTTTTCATCATGACAACCGCTTTTTCCATTCCAGGTATCATTGTATGCTCCCCAACAAGAAATTCCAAAGGTTGTCCACCTGGTTTCATATTCGAATCAAATACATTCCCGTCAGTAAATTTTCCAGTGTACATCACCTTCACATTCTTTCCTTCAGTTATATTCTCACCCTTTCCTTTTAAAGTTTCGATATAGTATATTCCATCTGCTGTTGGCTTTACTGTAATTTTATTATCAATAATATATTTTGAAATTGAAGAGGCTTCCTCTTTTTGCATTGCAAGCATCATTTCTATTTGCTTTTTTTCCGCTGCTTTATTTAGATCACTATACTTTGAACGCGAGTAAAGACTATCCACTTTAACTGTAAATCCAATGTATTTCATCGTATCAAAGCGAGGTGGAAAGCTGAACATACCATCATAATTCGCTTTCAAAGAATCTAATCGTACAAAAAACGTAGCACTATCACCTGTATGAAGACGCATGAACATATCTAAGAAATCGCCTTTAAATGCACATTTACGAACAGGGAAAGGTAACGACATAGTCTTTGCCTGCTCATTGATATTTTGCAAAATCGAATCGGTATTTGTGATATAATTATGGAAAAGCAAATTTATTTTAAGAAACATTACTCCACCAGTATCTGCCGTAACTTTACCTGTACCTTCAACAATAAGCTTAAAGCAGGTTCCATTGTCAGCTTCATCATAACCAGGAAATACGCCCTTCCCTCCGCAGGAAGCTAATAGAATTGTACTTACAATTGTAATTGTAAAAAGAAAATTTTTCATCGTTTTAATTAGTTTTTTTCAATTGAAATTAGTTCCACTTCATAAATTACTGGCGTGTGGGGTGGTACAATCCCAGTAGTGGAGCCATTTGCTCCAAAAGCCAACGGCGAAGGTAAGATTATTTTGGCTTTTCCACCGACTTTCATACCTGAAAGTGCGAGAATTAAACCTGGAATCAACTGCTCCGACTGCCCCCATGTAAAAGAAAAGTAAGAATCTTTTGTGCTCCCATTGGAATCAAAAATATGTTTATTAAAAAGCATACCCGTGTACTTCACTACTAATGTATTACCCAATTTGGGCTGTGCGCCTTTTCCAATAAGTTGTTCGATAAAGTAAATACCTGTTGAATCGGGTTTTGTTTTAAAATTATTTTTTTCAATATACCGTTGAATCAACAACTGTTCATTCACATCAGGATCGGCTAAATTCTGAATTTTCTCATATTCTTCCTTAGTTAAAATACGAACAATCTTTACATTCATTTCAACCAAACCTGTATCAGGTATATTTTTCAATGATAAATCAGCACCCGAAAGCAAAAATGTGGCACTGTCTCCTTCCTCTAAAACACTTAAATACTTACTAGAAGAAGATTGCATGAATAAAGTACCACGGGAATTCTCATAATCAGAATCATAAAATATTGTACCCGCATATTTATTTTGCATACGCAGCTCATAGTAATCGCTAACACCTGCTTTTTTCCCATTGTCGCCAGGCACATGAAGTTGATAGAAAATACCACTCTCTACCTCCGTGTAACCAGGGTATTTTGAACTTGGTTTACATTCACAAAAGATGATAGAAATGAATAGTACTGCTAATAGGAAATGGCCAATTAGAAATGGATTGCTCTCTTTAAGGGTATGGATCATCCTTACAACATCTATTTATTATCGCTCAACTCCAATAATTCAACTTCGTAAACAACGCTGGCGAGCGGGGGGATTTTTGACTGATCACCCGTTAATCCATGTGCTAAATGAGACGGTAAAATAAAACGCATTTGGTCTCCAACATGCATGAGCTGTATTCCTTCGTGGAGTCCAGCTTCAACATTATCTTTTCCAACAAGCAACTTTTTGGGATTTTTTTTATCAGCAGTATAACACAATGTACCATCAAGCAAAAAAATCTTGTATGCTACAGTTACATATTGTCCATTTTTTGTCAATGGCCCATTTCCTGTTTTTAAAAGCATGAATCGCAAGCCAGAAGTGGTCATTTTCATATCCCATTTATGCTGAAGGATATATTGATTTATTTCGTCATGCTGTCGTTTTTCATCCCAACTATTCATTTGCAAGGAAAGATCTTTTACTTGCTGTGTTGTATATTCAAGTTTCTTGGGCTTTTCTTTATTGTCACAAGATGCAAGGAAAAGAAGAATTAAAATTACAATATAACGACTCATGCTTAAAAGTTTCAAATAGTATAACGAAGATTAATCCTATTTAAGTTGTTTAGCGTACATAGGAAGCAATGATTTAAATTTTTTAACAACATCCTGCAACGAAAGCTCCAGCATACCACCAGCTGCATTCTTGTGTCCTCCTCCATTGAAACCAGCACGTGCAAAAAGATTGACATCAAAATTTCCTTTAGACCGAAAAGAACATTTCACATTACCATCGCGTTCAGCAAAAAACGCTGCAAAAACAATTCCACGAATGCTCAGTGCATAATTTACCAGCCCTTCAGTATCCCCTTTTTGATATTTAAAACGATCGTGTTCAGCATCGGATAAAGTAAAAAATGCAGTGTTAAATTCAGTTAGTACATTTAATTTTTCGCTTAAAGTATAGCCAAGTAAGCGAAGTCTATTTTCAGAATTATCATCATAGATTCGATTGTGATTCAAAGAATTTTCGGCACCAGCTTCCATTAAATGTGCAATGATTCGATGCGTTTTAACGGAAGTCATTGGAAATCGGAAAGAGCCCGTATCCGTCATGATACCAGTGTACAAACAATTCGCTATGTTTTTATCCACAAGCTTAGCACCGCCCATCGAAACTATAAATTCATAAATTAATTCAGCTGTTGAACTTGCTTCTACTTTATGCAACATGTAAGCAGCAAAATCAGAAGGATTTGGGTGGTGGTCAATCAAAACTTTTGGAACAGTAAGTTGGTCAATCAGCACACCAAGGAAATTAATACGTTTAAGTTCATTGAAATCAAGGCAAAAAACTAATTCTGCTTTTTTCAAAGCTAGCGTCGCCTTTTTTTTATTTTTTTGAGCGTCTATAATTTTTTTATGACCATGCATCCAATGTAAAAACGGAGGATATTCATTTGGAACAATTACATTAACTGTATGCCCTAATTTCAATAGAAAATTGGCCAAGCCCAAAGAAGACCCAATAGCATCGCCATCAGGTGACCAATGTGTGACTATCGCAATTCGTTTTTTAGTAGCGAGAATTTTTTTTAGTGGTGCTATTCCTTTTGCCATTATTTCTGAAGAGTGCTATTAAAATTGAAATGAATAAGATTAAATTTTGACCTATAAGTAATTGTCGAGCAACAAAACAACACTCGGCTAGCAATCATTAAATAGTGTCTTTCCATAATGTCGTGAGTCTGATTCATAATGTTCGAGTTCGAGGCTTGCGAAGTTTTTAAAATCAAGATTTTGCTTTTGCAAATGATTGTTTTCAAAACGAGCATAACGAAGAAATCGGACATTATGGACAGACACTAAATAGAATTGGGAGTAAAGTTAAAGGAAAGGTTGGAAAAAATGATTTACAAATTGAAAATTACCTATTTTTGCACTCGATTTAAATAAACAGGATAAAAAAGATAAATAATTAAAAATATATGGCAACGAATAGAACCTTTACAATGCTTAAACCTGATGCAGTTGGAAACAATTACATAGGAGCAATACTCGCTAAGATAAATGAGGCTGGATTCCGAATTGTAGCAATGAAATATACCAAGCTTTCCAATGAAACAGCAGGTCAATTCTACGAAATTCATAAAGAACGACCATTTTATGGTGAACTTGTTGCTTACATGTCATCAGGTCCAATTGTTGCCGTAATACTTGAAAAAGATGATGCTGTGGCTTCGTTCCGTAAATTAATTGGTGCAACAGATCCTTCCAAAGCTGAACCGGGCACAATTCGCCAACTTTATGCAAAGTCTATTGCAGCTAATGCAGTTCATGGATCAGACAGTGACGAAAATGCTGCAATTGAAGGAAATTTTTTCTTCTCAGGCACAGAGCGGTTTTAGTAATTTACCTATTGATTTTAATAATTTACACTCTCCTACGGTGTAATTATTAAAGCGCCATGCTTGGTAATATCATAAAAATCAATAGCACTCGTCTTGCAACACGCTAGCCACTTCTGAATTTTCCATTTGGAGTCAGAACCATCAACTACAACTAATGTTGGCTTCATAAGTAAAAGTAAATCGGACAAATTTACATTTGCATTATCCTTAAGCAATAAAATATCACAAGTAGTATAGGTATTGGCATTAAAATTACGACCTACAATTGCAATTTTTTTTCCGCAAGCCATCATAAAATTTCTTCCTTGATGCACAAAATTGTTTTTAAAAATACCCGTATCCTGCAAAGAACAAATTTTATCAAGTTCCATCCCACTTGCTTTTAATAATGGTAAAATATGGAAATCTATTTCGCCTTTTCGCTTGAGCAAAGTCGTGTCAGCAAAAAGAACATGATCAGCTCCATTAATGACAACAATTCCGCTAGCATGCTTTAAATTAAAAATAACAATTTCTCTATTTTGTAACTTTTTTCGTACACCACATCCAACGCTAACGATTAGCAAGAAAAAAACAGATAATCCCAAATGCAATAACAAATTATAGCGTTTCAATAAATAAAATATGAGCAATCCAATACCCAAATAAATTAACACAAGTTCTAAAAAACCCCATTTTGCAGAAGTAAGAACGGCAAACGGTAAGTGTTCTACTAACACAACACATTCATTTAACAAATCAACAAGAAATTGAAACACATGAGCAAACGGAACAGCAATAATTTTGAAAGGAGAAATAATTAACAAAAATAATCCCGCATACATAACGATTGTTGAAAGTGGAATAACTACCAAATTAGAAAGCAAGAAATAGGTAGGAAATTGATTAAAATAATAAAGTCCCAATGGAAATGTAAAAATTTGTGCAACAACGGTTACGGAAATTAAAGTCCACAAATGACTTAAAACTTTTCCATGAAACGTATTTTGGTTGGGCTCCCAAATACTTTCAAGCTTGGGTTGGAGCATTACTATTCCTACAACAGCTAGGTAAGATAATTGAAATCCAATATCAAATAAAAGCATAGGATCTACTATCAAAAGAATAAAAGCAGAAGCAGCAAGAGAATTTAATAAATGCGCATTTCTATTAAACGCGCGTCCCGCAATTACGACACTAAGCATTGTCACCGACCGCATAACAGACGGACATAAGCCAGTAAGTGTAGCATAAAACCAAAGGAAAGTTAATTGCAAAAAAATACTCAACCATTTTCCCCAGCGTCTTTTTTCGAATGGCAAAAGCAATTTCAACAACACCACATAAACCAATGCCACATGCATTCCAGAAACAGATAATACATGTAAAGTTCCCGATGCAGCATAGGACTGAATTGTTCCTGGATCTAACTGATCCGAAGCGCCAAGCAACAATGCAGCTGCAACACCAAAGGAAGTACCGCTCATTCCATAACTCTGAAGTTTATTAAAAAAATAACTTCGTAAGTCAAGCGCAGCAGCTTTAAACCAATTACCATTTTCCCGAGAAATAATTTTCCATTCATCACGAACAGCATAAACTTGTGCATGAATACCCTGTCTATCCAACCACTTTCGATAATCAAATTCCTCTGGGTTTTGCGGACCATCAATTGCAGTAGGCGAAGCACAAATCAAAACTACATCGCCGTATTTTAATTTTTCAGAGCCGGGCTCGCGTTTTAAATAAACCAACATTTTTTCGTTGGAACGCTTCCAAGTCAAGCTATCTCTCCACGACAATACTTCAACAGCAAGCTTGACACTTTTCTCTTTTACAATCGCATTATTTAACAACTGAACTTGTAGTGCATTCGTTTTTTTAGAGCAATCCACAAGATTTAAATTGTTGTTATTACTATTTATGCTTGTACAACCAATGCCCAAAAATAAAAACGCAAAAGAAATGATGACTCCATCTAAACCTACATATTTCAAAGAATGTTGAAGTAATTTCCGCTGAAAAATCAAGAGCAGGACAATCGAAAAAATTACAAAAACAAAACCTGGTATTCCAATTTGAATTTTAAACAAATAGGCGAAAACTATTCCAATCACAAATGGAATAAGAAATCGAACTAAGGGAATACGAGCAAGTAAATTATTCATTGTAAAAATTAAAGGAAGAAACTAATTTAAGAAGAAATAATGAGCTGATAGAAAAGGTTCTATTAATTATGCATCCTTTAAATAAAAACCCTAATTTTAGGTCTTATAAAAAAGCAACGAACATGCAAAAACTTTATAAACTCACGATCGTTATTTTAATGTGCAGTGTGAACCTACTTTGTATTCACCCGCTTACAAAAAATGGAGGACATGGTGATCCGATGGAAGACGATGCACGCCACCGACTAGACTATGAGTTTCGTAGGTTAGCAGGGCCAGACGGAACAATCCCTCAACACATGCGGGAAAAAGAATTGGCTTTTGCAGCAACATTACCAACCAATAATTCTCTTCAACAAAATAATTCTAATTCACGCATGCAATCACAAGCAATTTGGAATGCTCGTGGTCCTTGGAATGTTGGAGGACGTACACGCGCACTTGGAATTGATGTTTTAAATGACCAGCACTATATTTCAGGAACAACAAGTGGTGGAATATGGACTACAAACGACGCAGGAATTACCTGGTCAAAAGTCACACCTTCTTTAAATTACCATGGCATTACTTGTCTGCAACAAGATTCTCGTACAGGTCATGAAAATACTTGGTATGCGGGTTCTGGTGAACCCTACGGACAATCAGCTTCTGGAGGAAGTGCCTATTTTCTTGGTAATGGAATGTTAAAGAGTATTGATAACGGATTGACTTGGCAACCACTAGCTACTACTGTTACCAATACACCACAAAGTTTTGATTCCTTTTGGGATATGAATTGGAATCTGGCACTTGATTTACACGATTCAATAAATAATGTATTGTACGTAGCAAATCTTGGAGGTATTTACAAAAGTATAAATGGCGGAACATCATGGACAACAGTTCGAGGCGGTAGCACAAGTAATTATTCTTATTTCACCGATGTAGCAGTCACATTAGATTCTGGAATTGTTTATGCAACCTTAAGTTCCGATGGGCCACATAAAGGAATTTGGAGAAGTATTAATCAATGCGCTACTTGGACAAAAATATCTACAGGTCCGTTTGGAGATTCGCTTTGTAACCGAGTGGTGATGGGTATCAATCCATCGAACACAAATGAAATATATTTTCTTGGAAATTCGGAAGGCCTAGGAATGCCAGATACAAATTTTGTTGGCGATATTGAATACAATACACTCTGGAGATATACTTATCTGAATGGAAACGGATCAGGAAGTGGTGGTGTATGGGAAGATTTGTCAATGAACCTTCCAAACAGTGGATATTATGGGATGTTCGGCGATTTTAATGCACAAGGTTCGTATGACTTGGTGGTGCGCGTCAAACCAGATGATCCAACTACTGTTTTTATTGGAGGCACAAATATTTATCGTAGCACAAATCGATTTAACGACACAACAAACACAACTTATATTGGTGGTTACCTTCCCTACTCGGCTCTTCCTGTAATTGCAAGTTATCCCAATCATCATCCCGACCAACATACCATGACATTCTTGCCTTCGAATCCAGATGTGATGATCAGCACAAATGATGGTGGTATATTTCGAACAAGTGATTGTTCTCAAAGCACTGTAGTTTGGAACTCTCTCAACAATGGCTATGTAACAAGTATGTTTTACACAGTTGAAATTGATCACGCAACAATTGGCAACGATATAATTGTAGCTGGCGCACAGGATAACGGAACGTGGTATACTAATACAACTTCACTTACAACACCGTGGGTACAACCCAATAGTGGCGACGGCTCTTACTGTGCAATTGCCGATAATCAGAGTGCTTACTATTTTTCAATTCAAAAAGGGAGAATGCGCAGGTGTATTTTGGATGGAGCAGGAAATGTAACTTCATTTGCACGAATTGATCCAATCGGCGGTACCAATTACGAATTCATCAATCCTTTTGTATTGGACCCTAATAATAACAACATTATGTATTTGGCGGGTGGAAAGTATTTGTGGAGAAATGATGATCTATCTACTATTCCCATGATTGGAAATTGGGATAGTATTAGTACGAACTGGGTACAGTGGACGGATTCAGTCCCAAATGCTAATCAAACCATAACTGCACTCACTTGTTGTAAAACACCAGCGAACAGAGTTTATTATGGAACAAGTCAGAAAAGAATATACAAAGTGGATAATGCAAATGTGGGCACACCAACTCCTTTGGATATTTCAGGAACAACTTTTCCAACAACCGGATACGTGAGTTGTATTGCTACAGATCCAAACAATGGCGACCATGTAATGGTTGTATTTTCAAACTATAACCTTTACAGTTTATTTTATTCTGCAGATGCAGGCGTAAGCTGGACAAAAGTTGCAGGTAACTTAGAACAATTTCCTACTGGGTCTGGAAATGGGCCATCACTACGTTGGGCATCATTCCTTCCTGTTAGTGATGGAATGATTTATATTATTTCGACAAGTGTAGGAGTTTTTGCAACCGACACATTGACGGGAACAAGCACAACATGGGTAAACCAAGCTGAGAATACAATTGGAAAATCTGTATGCGACATGACGACAGTTCGAATTGGAGACGGACTTGTAGCAATTGCCACACATTCACAAGGAATTTTTTCTACCCACTTAACATCTGTCAATGATATTGTAACAGTTCATGAATATCCAAATTCAATTTCCTTAGGAATAATTATTTATCCGAACCCGGCTAGCGACCAAATAAATATTTCATATAATATTCCTACTGATTTAAATACAAAACTTTATTTGTTAGATGAAAGGGGGAGAATAATTCGTACACTTAGTACAGGACGTAAATCGAAAGGAATTTATGAAGAATCAATAAATGTGAGCGATCTAGCTATAGGTGTCTATTATGTTTCCCTTCGAGCAGGTGACTTATCAGAAACGAAAGCCATTGTAATTGCAAAATAATTTTAAAAAAAATAATAAATTTTTTAAATTTAAATTTTAGGCAGCTAAAATTTATGAATCTTTGTACATGCAAATTTCTGAAGAGGTAATAAATTGGGTCATTCTTCCATTACTAATATTCATTGCTCGAATGAGTGATGTTACACTTGGAACACTACGCAACATTTTTATATCACGTGGATTTAAGAAAATTGTTCCTATAGTTGGGTTTTTTGAAGTATTAATCTGGCTAATAGCAATGAAGCAAGTGATGAGCCGAGCAGATAATTTTGTTTGTTACTTCGCATGGGCGGGTGGTTTTGCTATGGGGACTTATGTTGGAATGCGAATTGAAGAACGACTGGCATTAGGAATGCAGGTAATTCGTATTATTACGAGTGAAATAAGTGAAAAATTAATAAATGCTTTACGTGATGCTAACCATGGAATAACTATTGTTGACGCACAAGGAGCAATAGGTCCTGTAAAAATGATTTTTTCAATTGTGCAACGCAAATACTTAAAAGAAGTTGTAGAAATAATTGAAAAAAATCAACCAAATGCTTTTTATTCCATTGAAGATGTAAGAAATGCAGCGCATGGTGTTTTTCAACCTGGAGCCAGAAAAATGGCACTGATAAAAGATTTATTTACAATAAGAAAAGGCAAATAAAACTTTAAAGCAATCAATTTCGTGGTTGAACATAGTCCGAGCGAACTAAAACTTTAGGAATAAACCATTGCTTCCCGAATTGCTTCAAATCTATTATTCTACCGGCTTCATCGAGCCACTGGCCAACGTTATTTTTTTTAATAATCGTTAATTTTCCAGATTTAACTGCAGCTAAAACTTGCGCAGTAAGATTTAGTTTAATTTTAGAGGTGTCCTTTCTAAAACTTGTACCCAATTCAACTCCGACTAAATTATTTTTCAAATCCATTTCACACATCATGGAGTCGGCTCGAAAACCATCCTCTTGTATACCCTTTTTCCAATCTGAATAATTTCCTTGCTCATGCACTTTTCCAAGTCGAATAGCTTTTTTTGCAGAAAACTGCACGGTCAACAATGCCATCCAATAAGCATGTCGAAAAGCGTCGAGCTGTCCGCCATTACCATCTTTTAGTAATTGGTTTTTCTCCAAAGAGTCCGTTACAAATCGAGAACGTACAGCACAGTTAAAAGCTTTTACAGCAATAAAAGGATGAGCTAAAACCCATTTTTTTTCTGAACATGCAAGTTTCCTAAAAGCATTATTAGAAGATTGCCCAACAAGAGCTGTCCCATTCAATAAGAAAAGTAGAATAACTAAATAATTTTTACTCATAAATTAACTAATGACATTCAAAATTCAACAATTTCATCCGATTAAATACAAAACTCAAAACAATAAAAAAGATGGTTTTTCTTGATAAACAATGCGCTAAACAACAAATTATATTTTAATATAGGATGTAAATATGCGAAATCTGTAGCTTACCTTTGCACCCTTATTTTCAATACAAAATGATTACAGTATCCAACCTTAATTTACAATTCGGCAAACGTGTTTTATTTGACGAAGTTGAACTCAAATTCACACCTGGAAATTGCTATGGTGTAATTGGTGCAAATGGCGCAGGGAAATCAACGTTTATGAAAATCCTTTCAGGTGAAATTGAACCTACCAAAGGAGCTGTGCACATTACGCCTGGCCAAAGGATGTCTGTCCTAAGTCAAGATCACTTTGCCTTCGATAAATTCCCTGTTTTACAAACTGTCATTATGGGAAATAAGAAATTATTAAAAATAATGCAGGAAAAGGAATTGATTTATGCAAAAAACCCTTTTACAGACGAGGATGGGATTAAAGCTTCAGAACTAGAAGCAGAATTTGCAGAAATGGACGGTTGGAATGCAGAGAGTGAAGCATCTGATTTGCTAAGTAAATTAGGAATAAAAGAAGATTTACATACTAAATTATTAAGTGAAATAAATCCCAAAGAGAAAGTACGAGTGCTTCTTGCGCAAGCGCTCTTTGGAAATCCAGATATTCTTTTATTAGATGAGCCAACAAATGATTTAGATGTCGAAACCATAAGCTGGCTTGAAGATTTTTTGGCAGACTATAAAAATATTGTTCTTGTTGTTTCCCACGATCGGCACTTTTTAGATACCGTTTGTACGCATGTATGTGATATAGATTTCAAAAAGATTTCTCTCTATACTGGAAATTACAACTTTTGGTACCAGGCCTCACAGCTTGCACAAAAGCAAAAAGGAGATCAGAATAAAAAGACAGAAGATAAACGAAAGGAATTAATAGATTTCATTGCGCGTTTTTCTGCCAATGCGTCTAAATCTCGACAAGCAACGAGTAGAAAAAAATTACTTGAGAAGTTAAACATTGATGAGATGCCAGCGAGTAATAGAAAATATCCTGCTATTATTTTCAAAATGGAACGTGAACCTGGCGACCAAATTTTAAATGTTGAAAATATTTCAAAGTCGATAGATGGGATTCAACTCTTTTCGAATATTAACTTACGACTGACAAAAGGCGACAAAATTGGATTTCTTTCAAAAGACCATGTTGCACTTTCCAAGTTTTTCGATATTCTTGCTGGAACAGATACACCTGATTCCGGAAAGGTAGAATGGGGACAAACAATTCAAACGGCCTATTTACCAAATGACAATACTGATTTTTTCAGACACAACGATGACAGTCTAATTGATTGGTTGCGTCAATATTCGAAAGACAAAGACGAAACTTTCATACGTGGTTTTCTTGGAAAAATGCTTTTCTCAGGAGAGGAAACACTAAAAAAAGTAAGCGTACTTTCAGGTGGCGAAAAAGTAAGGTGCATGGTATCGCGTATGATGTTAAATGGAGCCAATACAATTATTCTTGATGAACCAACGAATCACCTTGATTTGGAATCCATTTCAACAATGAACAATTCGATGAAAGATTTCAAAGGAATTGTTTTATTTACTTCACATGACCATGAGTTGATGCAAACGGTTGCGAATCGGATAGTGGAAATTACACCGAACGGAACATTAGACAAAATGCTAACCTATGATGAATACATCAACGATTCTGAAGTAAAAGTTCAACGCGATGCGCTTTATAATTCAAAAGGCAAAACAAAGAAAGTGAAAGCATAATGCTAAGTGGCTATTTTGCCTTTTAATACAAAATACTTTACGAGCAACAGCTTATTTTTTTTGCTATCTTTATTTTTTAAGAAAAATAAATATCGATGAAGAAAATCATTCCTTTTTTTATTCGTTTGTGTGCCTTCATTTTCATTGGCGCTCCATTAAATGTTGTGCAAGCACAAAACACAATTAGCGATACAATAAATATTCTTCATTATACCGTAAAGCTCAACATTACTGACTTTACAACCGACACGATTCGTGGAGGTACTACCTTAAAATTTACGCCAGTTGTGAATGGCGTTACAACTCTCCCACTCGATTTATTGCACATGACAATTGATTCCATTTCCGATGGAACAGGAATACTTTTTTATTCATACGATGATACATTACTTCTCGTTTCTCTTGCCGGTGTGATGAATATCGGTGACACAGCAGACCTTACAGTATGGTACCATGGCAATCCACAATTAGATCCAGGTCCAACTATTTGGGGAGGATTTTATTTCCAAACCGGATACGCCTATAACCTTGGAGTAAGTTTCAATTCAGCTAACCATTGTTTCGGAAGGGTATTCCATCCCTGCTTCGACAATTTTGTGGAACGCGCTCCCTACACTTTCATAATTGGAACAAATGGAGGAAAAATAGCTTACTGCAATGGATTACTGGGTGCAGATACTACTGATGTTAATGGCTTGCGTTGGAGAACTTGGGACTTAGCAGAACCTATTCCAACTTATCTTGCATCTATCTCTATTGCCAATTACACGCAAGTTAACTGGTCGCATACAGGAGCAAATGGAACTTATCCAATTATATTGACTGCGTTGCCTTCTGATACAACTAACATGAAAGCTTCATTTATTCACTTAAATGATGCACTCGATGCCTTTGAAACTCGCTTTGGTCCTTATCAATGGCCACGAGTTGGTTATTGTTTAGTTCCATTTAACAGTGGCGCAATGGAGCATGCCACTAATATATCTTATCCAAAAGCATTGGCAAATGGCTCGCTAACTTACGAAGACATTATGGCGCATGAACTTTCTCATCATTGGTTCGGTGACCTTGCTACCTGTAACAATGAAGGTGAAATGTGGTTAAATGAAGGTTGGGCATCTTATTCCGAATATGTATTTAAAGAATGGGTATACGGTCATACGGTCTATTCCGACGGCGTGAGGTATAACCACGATGAAATGGTCCATTTAGTTCACCTGCGTGAAGGAGGCTATCTCCCACTGAATACAATTCCACATAACATAACCTACGGCGACAATGTTTATTTGCGTGGTGCTGATGTTGCGCATTGTTTACGCGGTTACATGGGTGATTCACTTTTCTGGCTTGGATTAAAATCTCACTTAGCACAATCAAACTTTACAGATGTAACAAGCATCCAATTTAGAGACAATTTAATTGCAGCTACAGGACAAACATTCCTAACAAATTTTTTTAACGATTGGGTATTGAATGCAGGTTGGCCACATTTCTCTATAGATTCTACTGTCAGTATTCCAAACGGACCAAATTTCGATGTTTCCGTTTATGTTCGACAAAAACTAACTGGAACTACAAATTATTTTACAAACGTTCCGCTCGATTTTACTTTTCTAAAAAGTGATTGGAGTAAAACAACACAACGCATTTTTATTTCGGGTCAATATGCAAATTTCACGACAACCCTTCCGTACAATCCTGTAATGACAGCGATTGACATGGAGGAAAAAATAAGTGATGCTATTGTTGATGAAGTAAAAACTATTTCCTCACTAGGTCTTCATAATTTTCCTTCCGCAAGATGCAGTTTAACAGTAGTTCAAATCATAGATTCTGCACTTGTAAGAATAGAGCATAATTATGCAAAGCCAGATCCGATGCAAAATAACCCAAACAATTATAGACTTTCCACTCAACGCTACTGGACAATTGATGGGATCTTTCCTACAACATTTATTGCTAAAGGAAGGTTTTTTTACGATGGCAGAACAGTAACAACGAATGGTCCTGGAAATTGGTTGGATAATTTATTAACGCTAAATAATGGAGATAGCATTATTTTAATGTATCGTGATAACACTTCAAATGAATGGCAAGAATATCCTAGGCACTATACAAAATTCATTGTTGGTAGCCCCTCAAACTCAAAATACGGATATGTAGATGCTGATACATTAATGAAAGGCCAATACTGCTTTGCCAATGGCGTTTCACAAATTTTGATTGGCTCGAATGAATTACCTGATGCAACTTCTGAAATTTTCACCTACCCAAACCCTACTGGAAATAACCTTACAATACAATGGGCTGGAGAAAACCTTGAACCTACACTTGTATCTATTTATGATATGGAAGGAAAATTAATTTTATCGGAAATTGCTTCTGGTAACGAAACAAAAATTAAAACTTCTAAATGGAACAATGGTTACTATTTCATAGAAGTTAAACGTGGAGAAAAAATAGTTGGTAAAAAACAGGTAGTAATTATTCATTGATTTTTTAAAAAAACACCTGTGAAAAATTTATTTATTATCCCTATCGAAATCAGATTGCTTTACTCTGACATATTCAGTTGAGGTTTCTAAATTGAATGTAGCTTTTGAAATAGGAACCCCATCTTTTGTATAAATGACACCCCAAGAGTAAACCTCCATCTTGTACTTCCAACCTTTATTACCAACAACAACAACCCTTATAGTTACAACTGCACCATCAACAGTAACAGAAGGTAATTCGGTAACTCCCTTAGAATATTTCTTCACAATGGCACTGATGTATTCGTCAACATTTATAGGATCATCACTGTTTTTCACAACAACAGTTCTAGGATTCAAATAGTCTTCACATTTCTGAATCTGAGTTTTAGGCAAAATCTCCAACGGTCTTTCAATTTTTGCTAGCGTATATTTATCTTTCGCACCTTTCCAATCTTTAGCTGCAAACAATTTATCTGCCGCAAGCATGATATCATCATACTTTTTCTGTTTCGCAGCAACAAACCGAGCATCTTCTAACAAACCGTTAATGACCATTAATTTATCTTTAGGATATTGTTCAGAAGGTCTTTGAGTAGTTGCTGTTGTAAATACTTTTTTCGCTTCTTCATAGTTACTAACTCTGAATAAACTATCGCCAGAAATAATAAGCTGTCGATAAGCCCTATCCTTTGCGTTGGCAACAAGCAAGCGTGCAATTTCATCTAACTTTTGTTTTGGATACGCTTCAGTAGGTTTCAAATCACGAGCACTAACAAAAGCCGACTGTGCAGATTCTAAGTCCTTAGTCACAATTGCTTCATCTCCGCGCTTAATAAAATTATTATAGTTGCCCTCCAACGTTAAAGCTGCATTGATATTATCATCACAAAGCTTAATTCTTTCTTTAGGATAAGATTCTGATTTTTTTACTGCAGCTGCTTCTAAGTATTTTGTTTTAGCATCAGCCCACTTCTTCGAATTAAACAATAAATCAGCTGAGGCAATAATTGATTTGTATTGCCCTTCAATTACGGCAGCTCCTAATGAATCATCGCATGCTTTAATTTGATCCTTCGGATATTGTTCAGTTGACTTTATACCAGCAGCTTCCTGGTAAACTGACTTTGCTCCTGAGAAATCCTTAGCAGCAAATTTTGAATCAGCTGACTTCAGCAAATCTGTATATTGTTTTTCTTTCCCTGCAGCAGCAATGGAAGCTTCACATTTTGTAATTTGATCTTTAGGATATTTCTCCGCCGGCTTCAAACTAGAAGCTTCTGTATATTTAGTTTTTGCACCGAGCCAATCGCTTCCAGCAAATTTTGAGTCTGCAGCAGCAATTACATCTGTATACATTTTATCTTTTGCAGCAGCACCTAAAGCATCGTCGCAGGCCTTCATTCGATCTTTCGGATATTGCTCAGCTGGTTTGAGTCCGGAAGCCTCGGTGTATTTACTGCGTGCAGCTGAAAAATCTTTTGCTAAAAATTTAGAATCCGCATCTTTAATTACCTCAGTATATAATTTATCTTTCACCAAAGCACTTAATGCCTCATCACAAGCTCTAACGCGATCCTTAGGATGCTGCTCAGACGGTTTTAGCATTAACGCATCTACATAAATATCCTTTGCTTTTTGCCATTCACTGACTGAATATTTAGCATCAGCAGAAACAATTAAATCATTGAATGCTTTATTTTTCAAATCTTTTGCCAATTCATCATCGCAAGCTTTAATACGGTCTTTCGGATATTGTTCTGCTGGTTTTAATCCTGTTGCTTCATTATATTTTCCTTTCGCACCACTAAAATCTTTAGCAAGAAACTTTTTATCAGCATCATCAATTACTTCAGCATATTTTTTATCTTTTGCCGCGGCACCCATTGCATCATCGCAAACTTTTATGCGATCCTTTGGATATTGTTCTGCCGGTTTCATACCAGAAGCCTCAACATATTTCGATCTAGCATTTGAATAATCTTTAGCTGTAAACTTTGCATCTGCATCCTTCAACACATCTGCATAAGCTTTGTCTTTTAATGCACCAGCCATTGCGTCATCGCAAGCTTTAATTTGATCTTTAGGATATTTTTCTACCGACTTTACAGCTGAAGCCTCTTGGTATACAGATTTTGCTCCTGAAAAATCCTTAGTTGCAAATTTTGAATCCGCTGATTTTATCAAATCTGAGTATTGTTTTTCTTTCCCTGCAGCGGCAATTCCTGCATCGCACTTTATAATTTGATCTTTCGGATATTGTTCTGTCGGCTTTAAGACAGAAGCTTCAGAATATTTTGTTTTTGCACCAAGCCAATCGCTTGCAGCAAATTTTGAGTCTGCAGCAGCAATTGCATCCGTATACAATTTTTCTTTTGCAGCAGCACCTAAAGCATCATCACAGGCCTTCATCCGGTCTTTTGGATATTGCTCCATTGGTTTGATGCCAGATGCTTCAGCATACTTACCACGAGCAGTTGCAAAATCTTTTAAAGAAAATTTAGTGTCACCCTCTTTAATTGCGTCTGCATACATTTTATCTTTTGCTGCAGCACCTAAAGCATCATCACAGGCCTTCATGCGATCTTTCGGATATTGCTCCGTTGGTTTTAAACCAGCGGCTTCCGAATATTTTGTTCTCGCAATTGCATATTCCTTTAATGTGAATTTAGTGTCTGCATCTTTTATTGCATCTGCATACAATTTGTCATTAGCAGCACCCGCAATTGCATCGTCACAAGCTTTTATTCGATCTTTCGGATATTGTTCCGTTGGTTTGAGTGTTGATGCTTCAACATATTTAGCACGCGCTGTTGTGTAGTCCTTCAAAGCAAATTTTGCATCTGCAGCTACAATCAAATCGTTGTATGCTTTATTTTTTACATCTTTTGCTAATTCATCATCACAGGCCTTAATACGGTCTTTCGGATATTGCTCCGTCGGTTTGATACCAGATGCCTCAGTGTATTTTCCTTTTGCTCCATTATAATCTTTCGCAACAAACTTTTTGTCTGCATCTTCAATTACTTCAGTATATTTTTTATCTTTTGCTGCTGCACCCATAGCATCATCACACATCTTTATTCGATCTTTCGGATATTGTTCCAAAGATTTTAGACCCGATGCTTCAACATACTTCGATCTTGCATTTGAATAATCGCGCGCAGTAAATTTCGCATCTGCATCCTTCAATAAATCTGCATAAGCTTTATCTTTCCCTTCAGCAACAATCCCAGCATCACACTTTATAATTTGATCCTTAGGGTATCTTTCCGCTGGCTTCACAACAACAGCTTCTTGGTAAAGTCCTTTTGCCCCTGTAAAATCTTTTGTCGCAAATTTCGAATCTGCTGATTTAATTAAATCATTGTACTGCTTATCTTTTCCTTCAGCAGCAATTGCAACATCGCACTTTACAATTTGGGCCAGTGGATATGGCTCATTTGGCTTTAAGCCAGAGGCCTCTACGTATTTCGATTTCGCATTTGTAAAATCCTTGGCTGTAAATTTGATATCAGCATCTTTAATGGCGTCAGCATACATTTTATCTTTTGCCGCATTACCAAGAGCATCATCACAGGCCTTCATCCTATCTTTTGGATACTGCTCAGTTGATTTGATGTTAGATGCATCCGAATATTTTGATCGAGCAGCTGCATATTCTTTTAATGAGAATTTAATATCGCCCTCTTTAATTGCATCTGCATATAATTTTTCTTTAGCTGCATCATCACAGGCCTTAATCCTATCTTTTGGATACTGCTCCTCTGATTTGATGCTAGATGCATCCAAATATTTTATTCGAGCAGTTGCGTAATCTTTTAAGGAGAATTTAATATCTGCTTCTTTAATTGCATCAGCATATAATTTATCTTTAGCTGCACCTGCAAGACCATCATCGCAAGCTTTGATTCGATCTTTAGGATATTGCTCCGTTGGCTTGAGTGCGGATGCTTCAACATATTTTGAACGCGCCATAACAAAATCCTTCAAGGCAAATTTGGTGTCCGCAGCTAAAATTAAATCATTGTATGCTTTGTTTTTAACGTCTTTTGCTAATTCATCATCGCAGGCTTTAATACGGTCTTTCGGATATTGCTCAGCCGGCTTCATGCTAGATGCTTCTGTGTACTTGCTTTTAGCTCCGTTAAAATCTTTTGCAACAAAATTTTTGTCTGCAACTTCAATTACTTCAGCATATTTTTTATCTTTTGCTGCTGCACCCATGGCATCATCACACAACTTTATTCGATCTTTCGGATATTGTTCCAAAGATTTTAGAACCGATGCTTCAACATACTTCGATCTTGCATTTGAATAATCGCGCGCAGTAAATTTCGCATCTGCATCCTTCAACAAATCTGCATAAGCTTTATCTTTCCCTTCAGCAACAATCCCAGCATCACACTTTATAATTTGATCCTTAGGATATCTTTCCGCTGGTTTCACAACAACAGCTTCTTGGTAAAGTCCTTTTGCGCCTGTGAAATCTTTTGTTGCAAATTTCAAATCCGCTGATTTAATTAAATCATTATACTGCTTATCTTTTCCTTCAGCAGCAATTCCAGCATCGCATTTTACAATTTGAGCTTTTGGATATGGCTCAGTTGGCTTTAAGCCAGAAGCCTCTACGTATTTCGATTTCGCATTTGTAAAATCCTTGGCTGTAAATTTGATATCAGCTTCTTTAATGGCGTCAGCATACATTTTATCTTTTGCCGCATTACCAAGTGCATCATCACAAGCTTTCATCCTATCTTTTGGATACTGCTCAGTTGGTTTGATGTTAGATGCATCTGAATATTTTGAACGAGCAGCTGCATATTCTTTTAATGAGAATTTAATATCGCCCTCTTTAATTGCATCTGCATATAATTTTTCTTTAGCTGCTCCTGCAAGTCCATCGTCGCAAGCTTTGATTCGATCTTTCGGGTATTGCTCCGTTGGTTTGAGTGTGGATGCCTGTATATAAGTATCCTTCGCCTTCTGCCATTCACTTACAGCAAATTTTGTATCCGCAGCTACAATTAAATCATTGTATGCTTTATTTTTTACATCTTTCGCTAATTCATCATCACAAGCCTTGATGCGATCTTTAGGATATTGCTCTACCGGTTTCATACCAGACGCTTCTGTGTACTTGGCTTTAGCTCCATTAAAATCTTTTGCAACAAACTTTTTGTCAGCATCTACAAGCACATCAGCATATTTTTTATCTTTTGCTGCTGCACCCATTCCTTCATCACACAACTTTATTCGATCCTTCGGATATTGTTCCAATGGTTTTAGAACCGATGCCTCCACATACTTCGATCTTGCGTTTGAATAATCACGCGCAGTAAATTTCGCATCTGCATCTTTCAACACATCTGCATAAGCTTTATCTTTCCCTTCGGCAGCAATGCCTGCATCACACTTAATAATTTGGTCCTTAGGATATCTTTCTGACGGTTTGACAACAACAGCTTCTTGATAAATTCCTTTTGCCCCTGTGAAATCTTTTGTTGCAAATTTCAAGTCTGCTGATTTAATTAAATCGATATACTGTTTTTCTACCCCTGCAGCACCAATTGCTGCATCACACTTTATAATTTGGGCTTTGGGATATGACTCAGTTGGCTTTAAGCCAGAAGCCTCAACATATTTCGATTTCGCATTTGCAAAATCTTTGGATGCAAATTTTATATCAGCATCTTTAATAGCATCAGCATACAATTTATCTTTTGCTGCAGAACCAAGCGCATCATCACAGGCCTTCATCCTATCTTTTGGATACTGCTCTGATGGTTTGATACCGGATGCATCCGAATATTTTGATCGAGCAGTTGTGTAATCTTTTAAGGAGAATTTAATATCTGCTTCTTTAATAGCATCTGCATATAATTTATCTTTAGCTGCACCTGCAAGTCCATCGTCGCAAGCTTTGATTCTATCTTTTGGATATTGCTCTGTTGGTTTGAGTGCTGATGCTTCAACATATTTAGCACGCGCTGTTACATAATCCTTCAAAGCAAATTTGGTGTCCGCAGCTACAATTAAATCATTGTATGCTTTATTTTTTACGTCTTTTGCTAATTCATCATCACAGGCTTTTATACGCTCTTTAGGATATTGTTCTGTCGGTTTTACACCCAATGCCTCGTTGTACTTGGCTTTAGCTCCATTAAAATCTTTTACAACAAACTTTTTATCAGCTTCCGAAATAAGATCAGCATATTTTTTATCTATTCCAGCTGCACCCATTGCATCATCACAAGCTTTGATTCTATCCTTTGGGTATTGTTCAATAGATTTAATTACTGAGGCCTCAACATATTTTATGCGAGCATTGGTATAATCTTTAGCATTAAATTTCGCATCAGCATCAGCAATCGCATCAGTGTACTTTTTATTTAGTGCAGCAGCTCCTAATAAAATATCGCATTCCTTTATGCGGTCCTTCGGATATTGTTCTTTTGGTTTAATTACTTCAGCCGCTTTATACAAATCTTTTGCACCAGAATAATCCTTTGATGTAAATTTTTGATCGGCTGATTTTATCGCATCCGTATACATGCGTTCCTTGTCTGCACCTGCAATTGCATCTTCACATGCTTTTATTCGCTTTGGTGGCAAGGGATCCACCGGTCGTAATCCTGCAGCTTCTTTAAATTTCATTTTAGCACCAGAATAGTTGGCTGCTGTAAACATTGCTTCGCCAGCTGCCATCGCATCATCAAACTTCTTTTTTTCTGCTCCACTTTCAGCTATTTTTACTTCACAAATAGCCAGTTGATTCTTCGGGTAGGCCTCATCAGGAAGAAGCACTAAAGCCTCCATATATTTGGCTTTTGCAGAAACCCAATCCTTTTCATTAAAGAGAAGATCTCCTGCATCAATAGCTGCCTGGTATAGACGCATTTTTTCTCGTGCAAACCGTGCAAGGTCCTTTAATTTTGAAAGCTGTGCCTGAATTCTAGCAGTAAAAGCTTTATCATAATCAAAATTTGGTGCTGGGCTGAGTGTAGCATTATAAATTATTCTTCCAATTGGTTGATTTAACACTGAATAATCCAATCCTGGAAATACCTTGAAAAGATCAATATCAACATCATATTCAAATCGGCCAGCAGGTACGCTAATGGTATTGATTGCTATTTTTTTTGTGACGTAGCCAAACTTTGCTATCGTGAGGATAAAATCCTCATCGGGTGGGATTTTCAGTTTAAATTTTCCATTCGAACCTGTAGGCGAAGTAGCGACTAAGGTAGATCCTTTATATAAATTAACTGAGCAACCAGGAAGTGGTACATCTCTTTGTTTTTTGTCATCAAATTCTATGACCTGTCCACCAAACACAAATTCATAAAAACCACGTGGCACAATAGCCTGAGAAAACACAGAAACAACTGGCAAAAAATTCAGTAAAATTAAAAAAATAAAATTTCTCGAAACAATCGAAAGGTTAAGTCCTTTCATAAATTAAAAATGGATTTTAAATGTAAGCAAATATCGTAGAAAATTGTCATTTTTCGTTATTTACAGGAAAATAATTAAGAAAACATATTCACTATTCATGCCAAAGTGTAGATTTAACGAAAATGCCATTCAAATATGAAAATATTGAGTATTTAATTAACTGAAATAATATCAAGTTGGTCTACCGATAAAATAAGATAATATCTTTACAAAGTAATAAGACTATATTAAATTGATGCGTTTTGAATTAAGCTTTTGGGAGCAAAAACAATATTTCACTAACATTGATGTAGTTATTGTTGGCAGTGGAATTGTGGGTTTAAGCGCAGCCCTTTCGCTAAAAGAAAAATCACCAAAAATAAATATACTGATTGTCGAAAGTGGCGCGCTACCATCGGGTGCAAGCACTAAAAATGCAGGGTTCGCTTGCATTGGCAGTATATCTGAGTTAATTGATGACCTTAAAAAAAGAGAGGAAGAGGAAGTTTTTGCTCTTGTTGAAAAACGATACAATGGATTAAAACGACTAAGAGAAAGAATTGGTGATGCTGGAATGCACTATAATGCGTACGGAGGATATGAAGTTTTCGATAACGTTATTAATTATGAAGAATGTGCCGATAAAATTACTGATTTTAATTTTGAATTAAACAAACGGATTGGCATAAAAGAAATCTACAAAAATGCTGATGCTTCAATAGCTAAGTTAGGACTTAACAATACCAAACATTTAATTTCCTGCTCTGCGGAAGGGCAAATTGACAGTGGCATGATGATGGAAGCTTTAATAGATAAAGCAAAACTGGCTGGTATAAAAATCTTGAACGGACTGCATGTCACCTCATTTGAAAATGAAAACGATAAAATAAAATTGCAAACTAAAAACGGTTATATTTTTCAAGCAGGAAGGATGTTAATTTGTACCAATGGGTTTGCAAAGCAACTTTTACCAAGTGAAGATGTCGAACCTGCAAGAGGCCAAGTGCTGATTACTTCCCAAATTCCATTATTGAAGATAAAAGGAAATTTTCACTTTGACAGAGGGTATTTTTATTTCAGAAATGTTGAAGATCGTGTTTTAATTGGAGGTGGAAGAAACCTCTCCTTCGAAACAGAGCATACTACTGAACAAAACGTAACTACATTGATACAAAGTAAATTAGAGGAATTATTGCGAGAAATGATTTTACCAGGAATAAATTATTCCATCGAACAACGATGGGCAGGCACTATGGGAATAGGTACAAATAAAGATCCCATAGTTAAGAAAATACAAAAAAATATTTATTGTGCAGTTCGTATGGGAGGAATGGGAATTGCTTTAGGAAGTTTGACAGGCGAAGAAGCAGCAGCATTAGTATTTGCTGAACTTTAATTCACAAAATCAAACTAGGGCTCAAGCCCCATTAACACGAACACAGCAAATAAAATTGATATTATTGTCCAAGTAATCCACATGGCTCGATGTAAAAAAGGTGCTTGTTTCCAAAGTAAAATATACCAGTCTCGACCTTTTGGAATTTTTTCTAAAGCAGTTCCTGGAAAAATAAATAAAATGGGAGAAACAATGCCAAATGCTAGTCCTAAAACAAATATTTTGGGAAAATAAATTTCGTTCAAATGTAAGAGCAGTGCATTTATACCAACCAATACTAAAGCAATAATAAAAAAAATTAATCCCAAACGATGACCAAGAAATACATCGTGATTTTTATTCGTTTCCATACTAAATTTAAGCTAAAATAATATTATGCTTTTTACCTTGCGTCAAAGTAAAGAATTGATTCTTTAACAATGCTTGCAGCTTTCAAAATTTGCTCTTCGTTAATAACGAGTGGCGGTGCAAAACGTATAATATTTTCCTGAGTTGGCTTTGCCAACAATCCATTCTCCATCATTTTTATACAAATGTCCCAAGCTGAAATTCCATTCAATGATTTAATTACAATTGCATTAAACAATCCTTTACCACGTACTACTGCAATTCGTGGAGAATTAATTAATTTTAATTTTTCACGAAATATTTCCCCCATTCGCTCAGCATTTTCAGCTAAGGCCTCGTCTTTTAAAACTTCAAGTGCGGCAACTGCAACTTGACAAGCCAATGGATTCCCTCCATAAGTAGAACCATGCTCACCAGGGTTAATGGTTAACATAATTTCATCATCTGCTAAAACAGCTGAAACAGGTAAAACACCACCGGACAATGCTTTTCCTAGTATTAAAATATCAGGACGGACATTTTCATGATCACAAGCAAGTATTTTTCCTGTACGTCCTAAGCCAGTCTGAATTTCATCAGCAACCATCAACACATTATTTCTAGTGCACAGTTTCCGTACGCCATTTAAATATCCAACATAAGGCACAATAACTCCGCCTTCACCTTGAATGGGTTCAAAAATAAAAGCACAAACATTCGGATCAATTAGAGCATGTTCAAGTGCATCTAAATCGTTGAATGGAATGATAACATACCCAGGCAGAAATGGTCCAAAACCTCCATAACTTGTGGGATCAGTAGAGGCAGAAATAGAAGAAAGTGTACGGCCATGAAAATTATTTTCAACCCAAACTATCTTAGCTTGGTTTTCGGCAATACCCTTTACAGAATAGCCCCAACGACGTGCAAGTTTGACAGCAGTTTCAACGGCCTCTACCCCAGTATTCATTGGGAGCACTTTATCATACCCAAAATACTGCGTGATGTACTTTTCGTAATTCCCCAATGAGTCGTTGTAAAAAGCTCTTGAGGTCAACGTAATTTTTGAAGCTTGTTTAATTAATGCGGCAATGATTTTTGGATGACGATGTCCCTGGTTGACAGCAGAATAAGCCGCAAGAAAATCGAAATATTTTTTTCCTTCAACATCCCAAACAAAAACTCCTTCACCAAGGGAAAGCACAACCGGAAGCGGATGATAGTTATGGGCTCCGTAACGAAGCTCCAAAAACATTACTTCTTCGCTAATACTTGTTTTTTCAATCACGCCTAAAATAATAAATACAATTTTATCTGTCTCTAATTAATAACAAATGTACGAAAACCTAATGCAAAGCTTAACTGGAATTCATCATAATTCAAATTCATTAATTATTAATTTTAACAATCTGCAATTTTCGGAATTATCAATTCATACCTTCGTAACCGAAATGAAGAAAAAAAATCATCCAATATTTGAAAATATTGAAATTACTGCAGCCGCGGCTGAAGGGAAAGCAATAGCTCGAGTAGAAACACGCGTTATTTTCATTGGCAACGCAATTCCTGGTGATGTTGCAGATATTCAGATAACTAAAAAACAAAAAAAATTCTTTGAAGGCAGAGCTATTAAATTTCATAAATATTCAGAAAAACGAACACTCCCAAAATGTTTACATTTCGGTGTTTGTGGTGGTTGTAAATGGCAACACATGGAATACACTTGGCAATTGCATTACAAACAACAACAAGTTTTTGATTCCTTAACTCGCATAGCGAAAGTTGAATTTCCAGCAATCAATCCTATTATTGGATCAAAGGAAATTTTCAACTACCGAAATCGACTTGATTTTAGTTTTTCGAATAAAAAATGGCTAACAAATGAAGAAATTGAGGGTGGGGAAGAATTCACAGATCGAAATGCATTAGGGTTTCACATACCGGGCACTTTCGATAAAGTATTAGACATTTCAGAATGTCACTTGCAGGGAGAAATATCAGAAAAGATTAGAAGCTTTGTAAGAGAATTTGCTCGAGCAAACAATTACGTTTTTTTCGATATCAAGGTACAAGCTGGTTTTTTACGAACACTTACCATTCGGACTTCCTCTACCGGAGAGATAATGGTTATTCTTCAATTTTTCAAAGATCAGGCTGATGCTCGAGAAGAACTAATGAATGCAATTGCAGAAAATTTCCCTCAAATTACATCACTCATTTATTTTATCAATCCAAAAGGTAACGATACATTTCATGATCTAAAAGTAAATGTTGTTAAAGGAAGAGATTACATTTTTGAGTCGATGGAAAACCTTCGGTTTAAAATTGGTCCTAAATCATTTTACCAAACAAATTCGACACAAGCATATGAATTATATAAAGTAACAAGAGAATTTGCTAATCTAAATGGGACAGAAAATGTTTATGACTTGTACACTGGAACTGGAACAATTGCTTTATTTGTTTCAAAGTATGCAAAAAAAGTTATTGGAATTGAAATGATTGCTGCTGCAATAGAAGATGCAAAGGAAAATGCCAAACTGAATAAGATTGACAACGCCGAATTTTTTGCGGCAGATATGAAAGATATTTTCAACGATGCTTTTATTGCAAATCATGGTCAACCAGATGTAATCATCACTGATCCACCAAGAGTAGGAATGCACGAAGATGTTGTTCGGTGTATGGCACGCTCTGGCGCCTCCAAAATTATTTATGTAAGTTGTAATCCAGCATCGCAAGCCAGAGACCTCGCTATTTTAGATGAAAAATACAAAATAGTAAAAGTGCAACCGGTTGACATGTTTCCACAAACTCATCATGTAGAAAATGTCGTGTTG
>NSIF01000025.1 GCA_002737665.1 Flavobacteriales bacterium
CCTTCCATTCCACCTTCAAAGCCATTGAATCCAACCTGACCTAAAAATTCAAACTGCTCATTATTTCCCTTTCTCATTCTTAAATCAAACACACCAGCAGTTGCATTTCCATATTCGGCAGGAAAGGCGCTCGTCATGAAATCAGAGTTATCCAGTACATTATTATTGAGCATACTCACAGGTCCGCCAGTACTTCCAAATGAGCCGAAATGATTTGGATTCATAATATCGGAGCCGTTCAATCGCCATAGCACACCAAGCGGCGAGTTGCCTCTTATTACAACATCATTTCGAGAATCATTTGCGCCAGTAACACCAGCGTAATTACTGGCCATGCGCGAAGGGTCGCCAATGCTCCCAGCGTACCGTGATGTTTCTTCAATAGTAAAAGAACGAGCACTCACCGTAGCCATATCATTAATAGGTTTACTTTTTTCCGATTCAGCTGATATGACAACCTCCTTATTTTGAACAACGGCTTGCAGCAATTCAACAACTAACACCAACTCCTTTCCTGAAGTTAATACAATAGGAATCGATCGATCTTTGTATCCAATATATTTAAAAATAATAACATGCCGACCAACACTAATATTTTCGAATCTAAAATTTCCATTAACATCGGAAGTCGTATTCCTTAAAAACTTTCCTGTATCTACAATCAATATAATTGCTCCGACCAATTCACTTTGCGTTTCATTATCCACAATTTTACCTCGTACCGTTTGGGTAGGAGTTTGTGCAAATACAAATAAGGTAAAAAAGGAAAATAGAATAATGAATAATCGTTTCATAGCGCTAGGACAATTATCTTATTCTGTGGCAGACCGCTTCGGTCCCGGATGAAAAGTCTTCAAATAAAATGGTTCGAAGTAAGCTACATCTTCAAATTCATTTGCCAAGAATTTTTTCTCAGCAGAAAGTAGCATATTTTTGGCTGAACAATTTCCCGCATCTGTAAAAACGGCATTTGGTATTTTAGATAATAATTCTTTTGCTTTTGGCATTCCGTCACCAGAAAAAATTAGTCGAGCATCAGAAAACAAAGAATATGTTGAAAGTGCTGTTCGGAAACTATTTTCATCCAAAATTACAGGAGAAACTTCATTCAATGCCTTACCTGTATGATCAAAAACCTGACAATAAACCTCCATCCTTCGCGCATCAATCATTGGAATGATTAAATCTCCTTCTTTCACTTCAGTCAACATTCCCATTGCCATGGACTCCAACGTATCGATTGCAATTAGCGGAATTCCCAACGCGTAACAAAATCCTTTTGCTGCTGAAACGCCAATGCGCAAACCGGTGTACGAGCCAGGACCTTTAGCAACTGCCACTGCGGATAATTCATTAAATTTAATATTGCCTTCTTTTACAACCTCTTCACAAAATACGGTAAGCATTTCAGCATGACGATTGGCCTCATTTACTTCACGCGTAGCAATAATTTTACCACTGCACGACAAGGCAACAGAACATACTTTAGTAGAAGTTTCTATTAATAAAATATTCATTTTACTTAGCGATGTGCTTTAATGCTTTATTAAGTATAGAATTATAAATAATACTGTTTGAACCGCAAAGACGCAAAGACGCAAAGAGTGACCTTGCATTATTTTAAATTTGTAACTCAGCTATTTTATTCTTCAATTACTGAAAGCTGTTCCTTTGTAACCTTTTCGACTTTTGCACCATTAAATAAAAGTGTGCTAATCGAATTATAGGGAGCTGCAATAACCTCGTCACCTTCCTTGAGTCCGGAAACAATTTCAATGTACATGTTATCCTCAGCCCCCGTTTTCACTCCAACAAGTTTAGCTATGCCATCACGATAAATAAAAACACACATTATTGCTTTTTTCACTTCTTTATTTTCTTTATTTTTAGAATCACCCACCACTATATTATCTTCATCGCCCATACGATCTTTAGCATCCTCGTCATCCTTCCCATTTTTTGCCGCAGTATCTAACCTTGTACTTACCGATTGAATTGGCACAGAAATTATATTGTAAACAGAATTAGTTTGAATCTCAACAGTTGCCGACATTCCCGGAAGGAATACATAACGGTCAGGATGTTTGGCATCAATTAAATCAACGTAAGAGCTCCGAATGATTCTGATTTTTACTGGAAAATTTGTTACTTGATCGCTTGAAACCCCCAAAGTATTTGCGGAGTTTGCTACTTCCGTCACAACACCTTTAAATTTTCTGTTATTATGCGCATCTACTTCAATTAAAGCGGTGTCACCTACTAATACACGAAGAATATCATTTTCATTCACGTCAACCTGCACTTCCATTTCGTTCAAATTTGCAAGACGCATAATTTCCGTTCCTTCCATTTGTGCCATTCCAATAATTCGTTCTCCTTTTCTTTTATTTAATTTAGAAACGGTTGCATCAACAGGAGCATATATTGTTGTTTTTGCAAGGTTATCGTTGGCCTCTTTCAAAGATGCTTGAGTACTACTCACATTAAAATCTGCGCTCTTTACACTTTCGCGTGCAGCGTTCATGTCAGCAACAGCACTTTCGTAATTTGCTTTCGCCTGTTCAAATTCTGCATCGGAAATTGAACTTGACTCATGAAGTTTTTTGTTTCTATTGAAACTTGCTTCTGCACTTATTAATTGTGCTCTTGATTGTTCCATGCGTGCAGCGCTGTTCGCCATTTGTGCTTTTACTCCATTCAGCGTAGAAGACATACGTTGTACAGCAGATTGGTAAATAACTGGATCTATTCTTAAAAGTAAATCTCCCTTTTTTACAGTATCTCCTTCCTTCACAAGGAGCTCAACAATTTCACCTGAAACATCAGATGAAATTTTAACTTCCAATTCAGGTTGCACCTTTCCGCTTGCAGAAACAATTTCTGTGAGGTCCCGTTTTGTTGCAATTTCAGTTGCAATGCGAAGCGTTGGTCCACCTCCGCTTTTTTTCCAGATGGCAACAGCAATTAAGATGGCCACCAATGTAGCTCCGATGATAATAAATTTTTTCATTTTAATTATTCTTCAAAATGTAAGCGGTTTTCCTTGATAATAATCGAGCACCTTCATACGAAAAATATAATCATATTTCGCTTGAAGTAAATTAGATTCTGCCTTTGCCAAATTATTTTTAGCATTGTTATAATCAATCGTATTAGAGGCGCCAACATTAAATTTATTTTCGGTGTAGGTAAAAGATTCTTTGGCCGCATCGATGGCCTTTTGCGTGGCTTGGTATTTTAAAAATGCGGCCTTTGCATCAGCAAATGCTTGTGCAATATTTTTTTTCAATTGTTGTGCGACTAAATCTACACTGAGCTGTGCTGACTCTCGTTGAATTTTAGCTTTAGAAATATTACTTGTCACCTGGAAACGATTAAAAATTGGAATATTGATTTGCACTCCAATACTTTTATTCGCGTTGTTATTGAATTGATCGCTAAACGATGTTGTGTTATAGGTATTCGTATAAGACGGAAGCAACATGTAATCGCCACCACTTGTAACACCAATGGTATCGACACCATTAAAAGTTGAGCTACTCAAATCTTTAGCTAATCCAGAATAACCAGTTCCCAACGATCCCTGTAAAGTTATGGAAGGACTAACAGCACCGATTGCAACAGCTACTCCTACATCGGCACTTTGGAAATCCATTTTCGCCTTTTTAACTCCCGGCTGTGTAGCAATTGCAATTTGATAAATCTGTTCTGGTGTTGAACTTAAAATATTTTCTGTCGGCATTTTAAGGTTTGGTTTAGCAATAACAAAACCTACAACGGAATCAAGATTCATTAGTTGAGTTAGATTCAAATAGGCCATTGTAACAGCATTTTGAGCAGCCACAGCATTTACTTCTTCAATTGCAAATTGAGAAGCTAGATCCAAAAGTGTTCCTTTCGCCTGCGCGCCTACCTCAACAAGTTTTTTCATGCGATCGGTTTGTGCTTTAGTAAGCGAAGCTTGCTGTTCTGCAACAACAAGCTGTTCTTCTGTATATAGAATATTAAGGTAGGCATTGGCAACGCTCATGCCAATATCGTATTGTGTTTGCTTCACTTGGTACTTACTTGCCTCCAGCGCAAATTGATTCTGCTTTAGTGTATTGTAATTCTGCATTCCGCTGAACAATGTAACACTTGAACTGAGGTAAAAATTATCGGAAATAACCTGCGAATTAGCAAAGGTGTTGGTATAACGATCCACCGTGCGACCATATTGGTAAGTGTGCGATGCTCCTGCATTTATATTTGGAAGCATGCTGCCCTTAGCTTGGAGTAAATTAGCTTGCGTCATTTTTATATTCAACTGCTGCTGCTCAACAGAAATATTATGTACCTGTGCATACGAAATACATTCTTCTAATGACCATTGCCGTAATTTATCAGCCACAAAAATTGAACTTGAACTTGCAGGAGATAAATTTAAATTAATTTCCAAAAATGATTTTGATAATTTAGCCACGGATGTAATTTCTTGTGCAAAAAGATTTGTTTGAGCACATAAAAAACATGCAATTGCGATACTTTTGTGGAGCTTACTCTTCATATAAATACGATTGTGCAAAGTTATCTTATAATTTCTTTCCTTGGTAATTGAGACTTACCTTTATGGTGGATGAATTATTTAGCACATTTCCATCTTTCAGGAAATAAAGAGCACCTGCTTTTGGGTAATTTCATAGCTGATGCTGTAAAAGGAACGGTTTTAGATGCATATCAAGACGATATTCAGAAGGGAATTAGAATGCATCGATCCATTGACTTTTATACCGATAGGCATCCTTTTACATGTAGGAGTAAAGACCGATTGCGGGCTGAGTTCAACCATTATTCTGGGGTAATCGTTGATGTTTTTTACGATCATTTTTTGGCCAAAAATTGGGCTGAGTTTTCAAACGAATCATTACCAGATTATTCAAATCGTATATATTCATTATTAGAACTTCATTCAGGTATTTTTCCGGATAAATGCAAGCATATTTTGCCTTATATGCGAAGATACGATTGGCTAGTGAGCTACGCCGAGGTTGATGGTATAGGCAAAGTATTGTCAGCTATGTCGAAAAGAGTTCGGGAAGGATCAAAAATGGAGCTTGCGCAAGCAGCGCTGGAAAGAGATTATGAATTATTTGAAAAGGATTTCAGAGATTTTTAT
The DNA here is from genome assembly GCA_002737665.1 of Flavobacteriales bacterium. Lineage (GTDB taxonomy): Bacteria > Bacteroidota > Bacteroidia > Palsa-965 > Palsa-965. The sequence goes on from NSIF01000025.1 coordinate 5,156, forward strand.
TCAGAATTAATAGTGCACACCGAAATATTTAGAGAATAGGAAAAGGTAATTTAAAGTTGAGAGGGATTTAAGCTAACAATACTTAAAGGAAATGAATTATGAAAAATGAAATAGTACAGTTTATTTTATAATCCCCATTATTGATTAAATTGCATCAAGCTATTTTCAGTGCTACCTTTAGCCAATGATTCTCCTCACCGGCGCAACAGGCCTACTCGGCTCACACATTGCTTATGAATTACTCCAGCAGGGAAAGAAAATTCGTGCCCTCAAACGCAAAGACAGCAACAGCACATTAACAGAAAAAATATTTAGCTTTTATACTAACGAGCACATTGAACTGCTCAACGCAATTGAATGGGTGGAAGGTGATGTTTTAGACCTCGGCTCATTGGAAGATGCGATGGTTGGGATTACCCATGTTTACCACTGCGCTGCCATGGTTTCTTTTCTTCCCAAAGAAAGAGATAAAATGATGCAGGTAAATATTGAAGGGACTGCAAATGTTGTGAATGCTGCTATGCATGCCGGCGTAAAAAAATTATGCCACATCAGTTCTATTGCCGCCTTAGGATCAACTATCGACGAGAGCTTGATTACCGAAGAAACATGGTGGAAAAACAATCCTTCCAATTCTTATTACGCAATAAGTAAATATGGCGCTGAACGGGAAGTATGGAGGGCTGCCGAAGAAGGACTGAATGTGGTAATTGTAAATCCTTCGTTTATCATTGGTCCTGGTGACACAAGCAAAAGTAGTTCGGAAGCATTTGGGATTTTAAGAAAAGGCGCATCCTGGTACACGAATGGGGTAAATGGATATGTTGATGTACGCGATGTAGCTCATGCAGCTATAAAATTAATAGAAAGTGATGTGCTGAACCAGCGATTTATTTTAAACGCAGCAAACTTATCGTATAGATCATTTTTTGATACAGTTTTAGTCCAATTAAATAAACCCAAAACAAAACGAGAAGCTGGAAAATTTTTATTGGCCTTGGCTTGGCGAATTGAAAAATTACTTGCCGCAATCGCTGGTAGAAATCCTATAATTACAAAAGAAAAAGTGGGCTATGCACTGCAAATAAGTCAATACGATGGAAGTAAAATACAAAAAACAATAAATTTTAATTACCGCAACATAGACACTTCCATTATGGAAATTTGCAAATTCTATAAGTAATATTAAAAAGATATTTTAAATCGTTCGATCGAAATCTACTTGCCTACCCGCAACTTTGTCTGGCGCTTAGTAAATTCAATAATAAGTTGATCATAAATCGAACTCATTTTTTTAGGATTAGCACAATACCAACGCATCGATGACTCATATTGTTTTCTTGTTACACCCTGTCTTTTAAAAATATTGTAATAAGGTAGTGGTTCCTGGTTGATGAGCACCTCTGATAAGGATAGACTTAAAGAATCTTTTCTCAAATTAATAGGAGACCTGCTTTGCTGATGGTATGGTTTAGGAGAACGTAAGTTTAAAGTGGCCTCCAACAAATAAACATCAACAATTACCTGAACGATTTTATCTTCTGGTATCAAATTATCTGGCTTAACAATGCTGGGGATTGTGGGCGCCTCGCAAGCAAAAACAAAAAACAAGAATAAAAAAAGTAACTTTCTCATTAACACAAAGATAAGCAACACATCAACGCCAAAAAACCTTTCCTAAATTGCAACCAAATAACCCGAAAAATGAATAATTTTACAAAATCAATGACCTTCACCTGTACTGCAAAAATTAAAGCAGGCACCTTTTGATAGCTTCAAACAAATCACATTACGAACAGCATCATAAATGTTTTTTAAAGATAAAATAGTTTGGATTACAGGAGCATCGTCAGGAATTGGTGAGGCGCTTGCCAAAGCTTTTGCAATGCAAGGAGCTAAATTGGTTTTGTCGGCACGACGAATGGAAGAATTGGAAAGGGTGATGAAGGAATGTAACCTGAGCAACGAAAATTGTCTAATTCTACCACTCGATTTACAAAATTTAGAAAACCTCGAAACGCTAACAAAAACCGTTATCGCTAAATTTTCTCGTATCGATGTCTTAATTAATAATGGTGGAATTTCACAACGCTCATTAGCAACAGAAACAGCCATTGAGATTGACAGAAAAATAATGGAAATAAATTTTTTCGGTCAGGTAGCGCTAACCAAAAGTGTACTCCCTATATTATTGAACCAAAAAGCAGGGCACATTGTAGTAGTGAGTAGCATTTCTGGAAAATTTGGTTTCTGGCTACGCTCGACTTATTCCGCCTCCAAACATGCTTTGCATGGCTTTTTTGATTCGTTGCGATTAGAGACAGAAGCTAATGGAATAAAAATACTAATTGCTGTTCCCGGTAAAATTCAATCCAACATTTCAGTTCATGCCTTAAAAAGCGATGGGAGCAAACACAATAAAATGGATCATAGTCACAAGCAAGGAATGCCCGCAGAACAATGTGCAACAATTATTCTTAATGCAATAAAAAATAATAAAGAAGAAATTTTAATTGGGGGCGGCGAAACTAAAGCTGTTTGGCTAAAACGATATTTCCCTAAGTGGTTTGGAATGCTCATTAGAAAACAAGCAAAAGAGTAAAAATATATTTAAATTATCAATAACAAATTATACCAAAATGGATTCAGATGTAATTAAAATAACGATAGCTGTTGGGGTACTGCTTTACTACCTAATTAAAAAATCGGGCAAGCCAGCACTAAACAAAGACGAGGATCCTTCCAATTCACAAACACAGAGTCAAGCTGAAGAAAATCCCTTTTCCAATATGAATCTGTTTCAAAATAAATCAGATGCCTTTTCTCAACCAGCAAGCCAAAATACACATAGTAATATGGGGCTTGGCTCACAAAATTTCTATTGTAAATTTTGTGGAAAAAAATTCTCAACTATTCAAGTCCTAATAAAAGATACTTGTTTTAAACACCCAAATGCTGAGCAGGGATTACAAAAACATATTGTGTTTGAAGGAAAAGGCAAACCTAATGTTGGCTTTTACTAGTAGCTAAATTATACAAACAGTTTGTTTACTTCTCCGCTAAGTATTACATGAAAAATCGCACACTTTTCCATTGGATTATATTTGTTAGTCTTGCACTTACTTGGGGCAGTTCATTTATATTAATGAAGCGAGGTCTCGATTCTTTCTCGAGTTATCAAGTGGCGGCTTTACGTATTTTTATTGCATTTTTATTTCTACTTCCGTTAGCATTCCGTCACATTAAAAAAATTCATTTTAAATACCTCCCTGCGTTTATTGCAATGGGTGTATTTGGGAATTTAATTCCGGCGTTCCTCTTCACTCAAGCAGAAACATTAATCAGTTCAGCACTTACGGGAATGTTGAATTCAGTTACACCAGTTTTTGCGTTAATAATTGGTCTAATAATGTTGAAAGAAAAAGTAAAGCTTTTACAAATAGTAGGTTTAGCCACTGGCATCATTGGAGCAATTGGCTTGCTTTCGCTGGGGAAGAATAGTGAAAGTTCTGGAAACATATATCTTGGAGGAGCAATGGTTTTGCTGGCAACTTTTTTTTACGGCCTCAGTGTAAATATCATAAAAGCAAAACTTGGAAATGTAAGCGCTGTTACTGCAACAATTTTCGCATTGTGTATCGTTGGTCCTTTTGCGGGAATTTATCTTTTCACGACTGACTTTATAGAAGTAATGCAAACAAAACCATTAGCATTTGACAGTTTAAAATACGTTTGTATTCTTGCCATTTTCGGAACTTCTTTAAGTTTAATTGTATTTAATATTTTAATAAAGGAAGCGGGCACTCTTTTCGCCTCATCTGTAACTTACTTCATTCCAATAGTAGCTATGCTGTGGGGGGCATTGGACGGCGAAGCTATTACGGTAGCACATAGCATATTTATTGTAGTAATTCTTGCAGGTGTTTGGCTAGTAAATAAAAAATAATGCCGTTGGTGTATTTAAATATTTCTAAGGAGCCCAATAAATCTCAAACAAAAAACAAAAAAATAGCTACAATAAACAACAATCAACTATTTTTACAACATGGCTGAACAGTTAAGACTTTCCCAACTATGCAGCATCATAAACAATGCCCTTGTAGCGGCCTTTCGCGAAAAATCATATTGGGTATTGGCTGAAATAAAAGAAAGAAACGATAAAGCCAATAAAATCTTTTTTGAGCTCGTTGAAAAAGCATCGAACGGAACGGAAATTATTGCTCGAATTAATGGTAGCGTCTGGCGGAAGGAAGCACTAGCAGCATTTCGAAATTTTGAAGACATTACAGGAAAGCGACCCGATAGAGGAATGCAGGTTTTAATTAAAGTTGAAATAAGCTACCACCAAATTTATGGCTTAACCCTGCAGCTATCAGATATCGACTCCCAACACATGTTGGGTCAACTGGAACTTCAGCGTAGAAATACTATTCAGCTCTTAGCTACAAAGCCAGGTATAAAACTCATTGATGGTGTATTTCAAACACCAAATAAAATTCTTAAATTAAATCCAGTCATACAGCACATTGCCTTCATCACTTCTGCTTCAGCAGCGGGCTACCAAGATTTCTTGCACACACTGCAAAAAAACATGTTCGGCTATACATTTAACTGCACGCCCTACTTCTCTATTTTGCAAGGAGAAAAAGCAGCCGAACAAATGAAAGACCAACTGCTTAAAATATTCGAAGACACAAAATCTGGAAAACATTTTGATGCCGTTGTGATTATCCGCGGCGGTGGAGCGCAAAGCGATCTGTTACCATTCGATGAATTTAATTTAGCACACACGGTTGCAAGATTTCCTATTCCAGTTATAACAGGCGTTGGGCATTTACGAAATGAAAGTATTGTAGACATGGTAGCTAATGTTTTTACAATAGGTCCCACACATGCTGCTAACTTTATTATTGCGCAAAATCGTTCATTTGAGGAGCAGGTTATGGGCTTGCGCGAATTAATTACACTACGTGCAAATAATTTATTAACCAAACAGCAGCGTAAAATAGACCATATAGGCGCCATTCTTACTAATGGAACGATTCAATTACTCCATACTTATAAAAATCAACTTAATCGATTCTTTGAAAAAATAGCTTCTAACACAAAAAATAATTTTACCTCAGAGACACAAAAGCTTAACGAAAAACAAAAAAATCTTTCCCTTTTTACAGATCGAATATTCGATCGAAATCGACACCAGTTAGCTATTTTTACCGAAAGGGTAAAAAATCTACATCCAAATAATGTGCTAAAAAGAGGTTATGCGATGCTAATTAAAAAGGAGCAACTCATTGTATCAACAACACAAATTAAGATTGGGGATGCAATCACTATTAAACTAAAGGACGGAGCAATTGAAACTACTGTTGCAGCTGTTCAACACGAAGAAAATAAATGACACAAATTAATACACCTAAAATAATATGAGTAAAGAAATCTCTTACACCGAAGCACTAAATGAACTCAACGAAATTTCACACGCCATAGATAACGAGAGTATTCCATTAGATGAATTGGCCACAAAAGTAAAACGGGCTGCCGAACTCATTTCAATATGCAAAGCTAAATTACGTTCAACAGAAGATGAAGTGAAAAAAATTATCGGTGAGATGGGTGAAGAAAAAAAATAATTATTTAAATAAACCGAAAGTCATTAAATTATTTTTCTACTCCGGTTGTTTATTTTTAATAAAAAATACTTGTTTTTCATTGGAGAAAAAAACTAATTGAAATTACAAACAATCGCTTTCATGTCGGCAGCTCAACTTTTTAATGTATCTTTGCCTCAGAAAGTTTATCCCTCCTTCTGCTGAACATTGGTTCAGCAATTCTCAAAACTCACAAAAGTGTTGGAATTCATTAGGGATACGGTGTACAGCCGATGATCTCCCACCTTAGTTTCCGGTACTCTCAAAAGAGTTCTGTTTACTGGACTAATTAATTTATTATGAACTCTAAAACAAAGTTAATAGCAATAAAAAAATGCTGCTAACAAATAATCTATAACAAATGTTGTTTGAACAACTAAACCTAATTGAGCCAATCCTCATGGCTATAAAAGAAGAGGGTTACACCGAACCTACACCGGTGCAGCAAAAAGCAATTCCGATTCTTCTACAAGGAAGAGATTTGCTCGGCTGCGCGCAAACAGGAACAGGAAAAACTGCCGCATTCGCAATTCCTGTATTACAATTATTAATGCAAAAAACGTTTCCGACAAATTTACGTCGTCCTATTCGTACACTTGTGCTCACGCCTACACGAGAGCTTGCAATTCAAATTGCCGATAGTTTTACTGCTTATGGAAGACACACCGGATTAAGAAACGTTGTGGTCTATGGTGGTGTTGGACAAAAACCACAAACCGATGCATTGCGCGCTGGCGTTGACATACTTGTTGCTACACCAGGCCGTTTACTCGACTTAATGAATCAAGGTCACATCAACCTAAATCAAATTGATTTTTTCATTCTTGATGAAGCAGATCGGATGTTGGATATGGGATTTGTGCACGATGTAAAAAAAATCATTGCAAAGCTTCCTGCTAAAAGACAATCTATGTTTTTCTCGGCAACCATGCCACCTGAAATCGTTCGTCTTTCTGCAAGTATTCTTACCAATCCAGAAAAAGTTGAAGTCACGCCCGTTTCCTCTACAGCAAATACAATTCAGCAAACCTTGTATTTTGTAGACAAGGGAAATAAAAAAAGCTTGCTTATTTATTTATTAAATGATCCAAGGATTGTAACCTCGCTTGTTTTCACGCGCACAAAACATGGCGCCGACCGAGTTACGAAAGATTTGATTCGCGCTGGTGTAAAGGCAGAAGCTATTCATGGCGACAAATCACAAAACGCGCGACAACGTGCTTTAGCTAATTTCAAAGCCAAACTAACGCGCGTGCTTGTGGCTACAGATATTGCTGCACGAGGAATTGACGTTGACGATCTTTCACACGTTATCAATTTTGAAATACCAAATACGCCGGAAACATACGTACACCGTATTGGTCGTACAGGTCGTGCTGGCTTAAGTGGAATCGCAATTTCATTTTGTGACAATGAAGAACGTGCTTATGTAAAAGACATCACAAAACTAATTGGAAAACAAATTCCGATTGTAGAAGAGCATCCGTTTAAAATGGGAACGCCTGTTCCACCAAGAGAGCATTCTCCGCGTAGACCACAAGGGAATGGAAACAATCGACCTGTTGGCAAAGAAGGTCAGAACCGAAATCGTTCTGGCAAACCTAAACAAAAATCAACCCATCCCTCCGTTGCAGGACAAAAAAAGTCATGGTTCGGAAAAAGCAGATCTAAAAATTCTTAGGATTTTGTATGTTGGAATATGAAACTGTTTTATTCAGCTTCGTATTCCAGCTTTACTGTTATAGAGGCCGTCTTTCTTTTTGAAGCTGTATTAAAAGATCCACCCCAGGAATATTCCTCAGCTGAGTTTTGTGCTACAATTTGAAAGACACCCATGCTTGCATTTTTTAATGCGCCGATATCACTACCAGCATTTTCAGCAATTTTCTTTGCTCTTGTATTTGCATCTTTAGTGGCTTCAGCAATCATCTCAATTTTTAACTCCGCTAATTTTGTATAATAATATTCTGGGGAAGAAGAATAAAATTCAATTCCAGAATTGATCAATTCCGTTACTTGTCGTGATATAGCTTCAACCTTATCCACATCTTTCGATTCAATTTGAACTCTCTGAGTAAGTCTGTATCCCGAAAATACTGAAATTGTTTTGGTGCCGGAATCATCCCAAACATCTGCAAACTCTTTATCAATGTCAACTGCGGAAAAAATAATTTCATCTGTACTCGTACCTTGTTTTAAGAGATACTTTTTTATTTTATCTCTATCAGAATCAAGCTCAGCATAAGCATCTTTCAAACTGCCATTCTTTCTAATAAAAGAACCACTCCAAACAATTAAATCAGAAACAAAATCTTTACTACCTAAACCCGTTACAGAAACAGAGTTGTTTGATTTGTATTTAAATTTATAGGCATTTGAAAAAGATAATGCAGCCAATATAATGGCTAATGCAAAAGCGATACTACTAAAATGTGTTTTCATATTGATGCTTAGTTAAAGTTGAAACGAATTAATTTAAAACTGAATTCGTTTATTGACTAAAAATACAAAAAAACGTCTTTCAATTGACATATAAAACAAAACCCCCTAAAATAGGGGGTTTTAATTTTACATTGTGGTTCGGAATGGAATCGAACCATCGACACATAGATTTTCAGTCTATTGCTCTACCGACTGAGCTACCGAACCAACAAGTAATGAACTAGGTCTTTCAACCCCCAGAGCAACAATAGCTGCTTCGGGCGGCAAATCTACTCATAAATTTAAAAAGTTAAAATATTTACTGCACAATCTCTTTAACTTTGTCAATATATGGACTACCGCCTCGTTCTCGACTTTGGGAATACCGTCTTAAAAGCAACGATTTACCGAGATGGTATGGTTTTTACACAAGCTAATTTAGAAGCGCCGACAACTGAAGAAATTCTTTCTTTTGCGAGCAGTAAACCCATCACATGCGGCATACTTGGCTCAGTAGTAAATCATTCGCCAACATTAATCCATGATTTAGCTCCCCTATTTCCATTAATAATTGTTGGATCGGATACAGCGCTCCCTATTACCAATAAATACTTAACCAAGGAATCGCTTGGCTATGATAGAATTGCGGCGGCAGTAAAAGGTTGGCAACTTTTCCCAAACTCTCCCGTCTTAGCCATAATGGCGGGAACCTGTATTACCTATAATGTTGTTGACAAAAAAGGTAATTTTCTAGGTGGTGCAATTTCTCCTGGATTGCAAATGAGGGCCAAGGCAATGCATGAAAACACAAAGCGACTACCCCTTATACAAGTTAAAGAGAAGCAACCAACACTTGGAAATTCCACCGAAACATCCTTGCAATCAGGTGTATTTAATGGAACAATTGCCGAATTGGAGGGGATGATTTATAATTACTTAAAACAATTCCCTGGATTACAAACAGTTATTGGTGGGGGCGATTCTATTCTTTTGGCAGAAGCCATGAAAAATGGCATCTTTGCACGCCCAAATCTAACGGAAGAGGGCCTTTATACCATTTTAGAATATCATGTTAAAAACCACCTACTTTAAATCGATCATGAAAGTTGCACAATTTTGCACTTTACTATTAAGTGGTGTTATTTCACTTCCTGTTCTACATGCTCAAAATCCTTCTGTTTTACAAACTGTTTCTCCTTATTCACGTTTTGGAATTGGAGAATTGCAGCAGAATGGGGCAATGATTAACTCAGGAATGGGTGGAGGTGGAATTGGCATGCGCAACGATACACTTATTCCACAGTTCATCAATTTTGCAAATCCGGCTTCCCTTACTTCTAATAAATTGGTTGCATATGAAATTTCGTTATTAAGCAACACCGTGCAACTTAGTAATGCCACAGCAAATGCAACATTCAACAGAACAACACTTGGAAGCTTTGCGCTCACATTTCCAATAAAACAATGGTGGGGCGCAAGTTTTGGTATTGTACCTTATTCTTCGGTTGGCTACAATGTTTCGAACGCCGACTCTCTTGCAGGCATTGGGCCTGTTGTATACAAGTACGAAGGTTCTGGAGGCGTCAATCAAGTTTTTTTATCCAATGGATTTAGACCATTTGCAAATGCACCAAAACAATATTTACTTTCGAACAAATACGATAAATTAAAATTAGCTAGCGACACTATCGCAATAAAAAAACAACTGCGCTTCAAAAAAAATCTATCCAACATTTCAATTGGCATTCAAACCTCTTATTTATTTGGTTCACTGAGCAATATTCGTCGCGATGTTTTTCCTGACTCGCTATATACTTTTAACACTAAAATTTCTAAGCGCACATTGTTTAGCGACGGGTATTTGAATTACGGTATTCAGTATGCATTCTCGCTACGCAAATCATTGAATCCGAAATATATTAGTATGCCAGATTCCAATGTAATCAGAAAAAAAATAATCCGTAATGAATTCTCCTACCTTTTAAATGGCCAAAAAGACACTGCGGCATTATTTATAAATGTTCCAGGAATAAGAGTTTCATTTGGGGCTGTTTGCTCATTGCCAACTCAAATTAATACCAGCAATGACTGGCTTGGACAAACGTATAAACAGGTTGGCACAATTGAACAAATCAGAGATACTATTTTGAATGAAAAAAATATAGAATCTTACGTTACTATACCCGCTATGTACGGTTTTGGTTTTTCGCTAAAAAGTAATTCCAAATGGCTTTTTCAAGCCGACTACATGACACAATTGTGGAGTAAAGCCAGTCGTGGGGAAATAAACTATGGATTAAAAAACTCACAGCGTATTACTGCTGGTCTCCAATTGCAACCAAAAGCAAATGGACGAGGGAAATATATGGGTGTAATACAATATCGTATTGGTGCGCGCTGGAACCAAACCTTCCTTGAGCTAAACAATACACAACTTACAGAAAGTTCAGTAAATTTCGGAATGGCAATGCCTTGTCCGTACCGAACTAAATTAGGTGAACCTGTTTCAAGGGCTACGGTAAATTTTGAATACGGTTACAGAGGGACAACAGACCTAAATCTCATTCGCGAAGACTTTTTTCGTCTTACAATAGGGCTCACAATTAATGATCGTTGGTTTTCACACTACAAGTACGATTAAGTAGAACAGGCGCAATGCTAAATACAAAATATCTTTATTTATTCTTCGCAATTATTTTTGCAATGTTTTCTTCTTGCGTGAATGACCCTGCGAAAGTAAATTTGATTACCAAAAAAAATAACCTTCCCATTTTAACTGAAAAAAATGTCGACGCCATTTACTCTGATTCGGCAAAATTAAAATTTCACTTTACTGCGGCACAAGTTGATGAATATGAAGGAATAGATTCTTACCAAGAAATGCCCAAGGGAGTAAAAGTTGAAATTTACAACGACAGTGGAATTATTGAAACTAAATTGACTTCCAACTATGCCATAAGAAAAATAAAAGAAAACAAGATGGTGGCAAAAAATGACGTTGTAGTGGTTAATTCAAAAGGTGAAAAATTAAACACAGAGCTATTGACATGGGACGGAGCAAAAAGAAGAATTAAAACAGACGCTTTTATTAAAATCACCACAAGCGATCAGATTATTTATGGAACAGGATTAGATTCTGATGAACGATTTGAAGAATATGAAATCAAGAATATCAGTGGCACAATTTTACTTAAAGACCTCCCAAAATGAAAAAATACTTACGAATAACAGAATATGTATGGATGGTCTTGGCAATTCTTTGCGCAGTAGTTACTTCTTATTTTTTCATTATAAACGACCCGGAAGATGGAACATTTGCAATGGTAGTTACCCTTTTTGCGGGCATCATGTACAGCTTAAGGAGGCGATTTAACCGGCATGTTGAGCGAAAAATAAAGCAACAACAAGACATACAAGGAAAAAACAGTTAAATTTCTACTGTAAACCTATGTTTTTTACAATTTCACTGAAAAATCAAGTAAGAAACGAGCGCTAAATTCCCTATTAACGGCATAAATCGTATATTCGCGTCCCTATTCAAATAAATTAATTAACAATGACAATTCTATCAAGTATTCGAAATCGAGTTGGCCTTTTGGTCGGAATTATTTTTACCGCATTATTGGCCTTTGTATTAGGTGACTTACTCAATACAAATAGCGGAATTTTTGGCGGTTCGGGTGAGGACAACACAGTTGGAACAATTAATGGTCATGAAGTTACCATCCAGGAATATCAAAATAAAATAGAGCAATATAGCAACGGCAAACAGCTAGATGAAGCGCAACAAAGCCAACTTTCTGACGCAATCTGGCAGGAAATGATTGATGAGTTTATATTTCAACCTGAATATAAGACGCTTGGGATTTCTATTACTGATGATGAACTTTCAGAGCAACTTTACGGTGATCGCCCTTCATCCTATATGAATCAGTTTTTTCAAGATCAAAAAACAGGTCAGATGAGTCCTGAGTTTGCAGGTCCTGATGGCTCGTTGAGCGGAAAAAAGATTCGCGACTTTGTCAAAAAAATGCCAGCCGAAACGGAAGTACAATGGGCTCAAATTGAAAGAGACATGCGCAAATTTCTAATGCGTGAAAAATACAATAATTTACTTCGCAAAGGGATGTACGTAACAACTGCCGAAGCAAAGCATGAATTGGTTGACGAAAACACTAAATACAATTTTCAATACATAGAAAAAAAATATTCGGACATTCCCGATTCTACAATAAAATGTACTGCTGAAGAATTGAATGCCTATTACAATGAGAACTTGACAAAGTTCAAACAGGCAGAGAACATGCGAAGCATGGAATATGTTGCATTTGACATTTTCCCATCTGCTGACGATATTGCAAAACAACGCAAAGACATGCAAAGCGTCATTGCAGATTTTAAAACAAAAAAAGTTACTGAAGACTCTGCTTATGTAACGGCGGTAACAGAATCTGGAATGTATGCAAAAACATATTTGGCTCCTGGCAAATTTCCGGCTGGTGCCGACAGCGCATTTTTAAAAGCTAAAATAGGTGATGTACTTGGACCGTTCAACAGCGGCGAAAATATATCAATCTACAAAGTTGTAGGACAAAAATCGTCAATAGATTCTTGTAAAATTAGGCACATTCTCATTGCTTATAAAGGTGGGGAAAGAGCTGCTCCAGACATAATCAGAAGTAAAGCACAAGCAAAACTAAAAGCTGATAGCATACTTCGTGTTGTAAAATCTGGTAAGACTAAAATGGAAGATTTAGTAGAGAAGTTGACTGATGATCCAGGCTCTAAAAGTGGCAACAAAGGAGATTACGGATGGTTTAATGAAGAAAGTGGTTTCGTAAAAGAATACAAGGATGCCGGTTTCAATAATCCGAAAGGAACAACAGTTGTAGCTGAAACGTCATTTGGATACCACGTGATTCAAGTTTTAGACAAATCTGTACTGAGTTCAAAAATTCAGGTAATTAATATTGACAAAAAAGTAGAACCTTCAGAATCAACTATTCGGACTATTTACAATAAAGCATCTGAATTTGCAGGGAAAAATAACAATGGAGAATTATTTACTGCTGCCGTTAAAAAAGATAATTTGCAAGTTCTGCAATCAGAACAGGTTACAGAAAGTGCAAAGAGCATAAGTGGAATTGATAATCCAAAAGAAGTTACACGTTGGATGTATGAGGAAAAATCTGCTGTGGGAAGTATCTCGCAACCATTTCCAAGTACAAATAGGTATATCGTTTGTCATATAACAAAAGTCTTAAACAAGGGATATAAACCTGCAGATGACGAAGCGGTAAAAGAAATTTGTCAAGTAGAAGTTCGCAAGCAGAAGAAAGCCAAAATTTTAATGGATCAATTAATCGCGAAAAAAGCAGCGACAATTGACCAGTGGGGTATTAATGCAAAAACACCTGTACTTGCAAATACAAATATGACATTTGCTGCACCTTACATTCAGGGCGGTGGTTATGAAGGAACGTTGGCAGGAACACTTATTACAAGTGTTGTTGGCAAAATATCGGCACCCATTAAAGGATCGATGGGAGTTTATGTGTTTGTACTCTTAAGCACAGAAAAATCAAAGGCACAAACAGCAGTAGAAATCAAAACAAAACAAACTACGCTAATACAGGGTGTTTCGTCTCGCGTAGATGGGTCATCAGCTGAAATACTTAAAGACAACGGAGCAATCACCGATAATCGCGCAAAGCATTTCTAGAACATTTAAAAATGCCTAATTTTAAAAAGCACTTCTCAATTACGAGAGGTGTTTTTTTTATCTCAATATCAGCAATCTTTGCGAATCAAGTTTTACGAAAATAAATAGTAAAATAGTAAAACTAATCAATGACGAACCGCCATAACTAAAGAAGGGAAGTGGTATGCCAATGACAGGAAGCAGACCGATTGTCATTCCAATATTAACTACTAGATGTATAAAAAAGATTGCCGCAACGCCATAGCCATAAATTCGAGTGAAGTCAGATCGTTGCCGTTCAGACATAATAATAAGTCTCGATATTAAAATAAGGTAGAGCAATATAATAAATGCAGTTCCTACAAACCCCCACTCCTCTCCTACTGTACAAAATATAAAATCAGTTTCTTGCTCAGGTACAAATCTGTATTTGGTTTGCGTACCCTGTAAATAACCTTTGCCAGCCCAGCCCCCAGAACCAATCGCAATCATAGATTGTTTGGTGTTATAACCAAATCGATCTTGCATGGCCCTTGAAACAGGTAGTCCAAGCCATGATTTTATTCTTCCCGTTTGATGTTCAGGCAACTTCTCCATCACTTTAGGTGCCACTAAATAAAGACCTGAAAAAAGAGAGACTATAATTGCCGTCAATAAAAATTGCTTTACTGTTCGACGAACCAACATTAATCTAAATGCTGCAATTAATAATAAAACTACAGCGACACCAATAATGAATCCTGGATATTTCAATCCTATTATAATAGAAAGTACAACAAGTAGCCCAAAGAATAAAAAAATCCCCTGAACCAATCCCTCGCGGTACATGACAATAATAAATGCCGCAAAGACCAATGCGCAGCCCGTTTCATTTTGCAAAACGACAATCACTGCAATTGGGATAAATATAAACCCTATCGTTACCAATAATTTAGTGCGCCATTCTTTTTTTGCAACACCACTCAAATATTTAGCAATTGCTAATGCGGTGGCCCACTTTGCAAATTCCGCTGGTTGAAAACTAAATGACCCAAATTTAAACCAAGAATGAGAACCTCGAATATCGGTACCTAAAAAACAAACTACAATATTTAGTAAAATGATTCCTGCAAATAAAATATAAGCAGTTGCTGTAAAAAAAGATGCATCAATAATAATAATTGAAAATGCTAAAACAATAGCTATTAAAATAAAAATAAATTGTTTGCTCTCCAAGCGACTCAAATTAAAAATTGTGCTCGATGCCTCATCATAAACGGCAGAATAAATATTCATCCAGCCGATTAGAATTAAAATAAAATAAATTGCCACCGTAATCCAGTCGATGTTATAAAATAAGCTATTACTTTTTTCGCGCATTACCAAAAAGCTGGATTAGTTTTTTTAATTGTGGGATCCATGTGGATCAAATCACCTTCCTCCATTCTTTTTTTAATATCGAGTCGAGGTTGTCCTGTAATTTTCCCTGTCAGGTATTGTTCTACCATTAAACTTGCAATAGGCGCAGCCCACCAAGCTCCTTGTCCAGCATTTTCAACTAATATAGCAACACAAATTTTTGGATTAATGCGTGGCGCAAAACAAACAAAAACAGAATGATTATCGCCATGAGGGTTTTGTGCAGTGCCCGTTTTACCACACATTTCAATTCCTATAATGGCAGATGAGCGCGCTGTTCCGTTGATAAAAACATTAGCCATACCAGCAATTACATTTTCATACGCATCATTATTAGTGATAAGTGTTTGGTTTTTTAATGCCCATTTCTCTAAAGGATTATCATTTCCAATTTTTCGAATCACATGCGGTGTATAAAAATAACCTCTGTTAGCAATAGAACATACCACATTACACATTTGCAATGGCGTCAATCCAAGCTCAGCCTGACCGATACCCAATGAAATTACATTCATTGTGTACCAGCCATTGCCAAAAACTTTATTGTAATAAGCTACAGTTGGCAAACTCCCTCTCGCATCAAATGGTAGGTCAGTACCAACTCGTACGCCAGCACCAAAACTTTGAATGTACTTTCGCCATGCTTCAAATCCTTCTTTATTTTTGCCATGGTATTTTTTATTGTCTAAAATTGATTTAAAGACATAAGAAAAATAGGAATTACATGATTGTGAAATAGCACCATCTAAATTCAAAGGACTTCCATGTTCATGACAACCAGGCATTCCTTTATTCAATGGAAAACCCATTGCACATGGATATGTAGTGGTCCCGTTTAGAACACCTTCTTGTTGTGCAATCAATGCATTCATTAATTTGAAAGTAGAACCCGGTGGATAAAATGATTGTGAAGCACGATTAATAAGAGGTTTCCCTAAAGAATCATTCAAAAGCAAGGTGTAATTTTTTGGGAAATCACGGCCAACTAAAATATTCGGATCGTAAGTAGGACTTGTAACAAGTGCCAAAATTTCACCTGTAGATGGGTCTATTGCAGCTAAGCCACCGATTTTATTCATCATTAATTTTTCTCCGAGTAATTGCAATTCGGCATCTAGCGTACAAATTAAATCGGAGCCACGTTTTGCGGCTGTATCATATATGCCCCCTTTAAAACTTCCTTTAATGTTATTGTGAACATCTCGCATTTTAATTTGCACTCCTTTAATTCCGCGCAATGCCGACTCGTAACTTTTTTCAATCCCACTTTTACCAATGTAATCGCCCGACTTATAATACGATGATGTGTCAACTAGTGCTTGATTTACTTCTCCCACATATCCCAACAGATGTGCTGCTATAGCATAATTATATTTTCGTACAGTACGTGCCTGAACATAAAACCCATTAAACCTATAAAGTCGTTCCTGAATTCGTGCGTTCAACTCCGGTAACATTTGTGTTTCGAAAATATAAGTACGGTAATCTTTGGAAGCTTCTTTTACACTACCAGAAAATTTAATTAGTCGTTTATAAAAATCAGAGATTGAAATATTCAAAATCTTACATAGGCCAAGTGTGTCACAACCTTTCATATTTCGTGGCACTACCATTAAATCATAAGCAACTTGATTAATCACTAATAGTTTTCCATTACGGTCAAAAATATTACCACGAGGAGGATAATCGGTGACATAAAGAAAAGCCTGGTTTTGAGCAGATAATTTGTATTTATCTTCTACCACTTGCACATAAAAAAGACGGAGTATGTAAAGGAATGCAACAACAACTGCGAAGGCAATAATAATGTAACGTCGCGATCCCGAATTCATATTTTCTGTTTAGTCCGATAGAAAAGAAATTGAGAAACTACAACCAATAATCCAGTTGACACAAGACTTACAATTACACGTAAAAATGTAGAAAAGAATTCACGGAAACTAAATACCTCAAGGTAAAATAAAATAAAATGATGTGTTAAAATTACAATAAATGAAAAAGTGAAAAACCAAGCGCGTCCCATACCTTGAATGGTGGGGGTTGACCCAAATTCATAACCATCTCGAGGTGCCATCGAACTTAAAATTTTAGGTCGCAAAAACCCAATAAACGTACATGCAGCCATATGCATACCAACAGTTCCATAAAAAAGGTCGACACAAAACCCTAATACAAAAGAAATAATAAGCACCAACCACGGCGGCGTTTCGAATGGAAGCTGTATCAAGAACAATACATATAAAAACGGATTAATGAGTGGACCGGGCTCTACATTTTTTAGAATCAGCCCTTGCACAGCAACTAAAAATAGGAATCTAAGAATTTGTCTTACAATTTCATTGGCCATCTTCCACCCCCGCTTTAATACGTAATTGATCAAGCTCTTCTCGTAACAAATTTTTTACTACAAATGCATGTCTTAATTTTCTGAAGTTTGTTGCCAACCTCACCTCCACAGAATATGTTTTTTCTCCAGATTTAAATTCATATTTCTCTACCACACCCACAGGTATCCCTTCTGGAAATGCATCTCCTAAGCCACTTGAAATTAAAGTATCTCCTTTTTTTATTTTAGAAAAATCAGGCAAGTCCGCTAAGGTGGCATATTGGCTACCCAACCCATTCCAAGTCAACTTACCAAAACTCCCATCACGTTTTAAACTTGCTGATATTTTAGTGTCGCTATGTAAAACAGACATCACAATACAATAATTTTCAGAAACCTCTCTAACGATACCTACAATTCCATCTGCACATACAACACCCATATCGGGCAAAACACCTTGCAAACTGCCTCTATTTAAAATAATATAATTATTTCGCAGTGTTACTGTATTGTCAATAACCTCCGCTGCTAAATATTCATACCGTTGTTTATAGACGGAATCGTTGTAGGTAGTTCCATGCGAAGAAAAAAGCATCCAAGAAGTGTTCTTCTGACTAAGCTGGGCTGCCAATTTTGCTGATAAAATTTTATTTTGTTCTTTCAAATCAAGGTATTCAGATACTTCAGACCTTGCTTGAAATATTGACCCCGTAATAGAATTGGAAGCGGAAACAGCACTTGTATGGTGAAAATAATTTCTTTGAACTAAAAAATAAAGAGACAGTAGTTCCAGTAGTAGGAAAAACAAAAAGAAATAATGTCTAACAATAAAAACCGCAAGATTGCGCATTCTTTTAACCCTCCTTGCTATTTTTTATTTCACTATTTAATAAGGAAAGGAAACTTATCAATGTTTTTGAGTGCAATGCCTGTACCACGAGCCACCGCGCGTAATGGATCTTCTGCAACGTGCACAGGCAACTTCGTTTTAAGCGAAATACGCTTGTCAAGTCCTCGAAGCAACGAACCACCACCAGCAAGATAAATTCCGGTACGGTAAATATCTGCAGAAAGTTCAGGTGGCGTCATTTCAAGTGCATTCAAAATAGCTTCCTCAATTTTGGAAATCGATTTGTCGAGTGCATGAGCAATCTCTACATAAGAAACATAAATTTCTTTTGGAATACCGGTCATTAAATCACGACCATGAACAGGATAATCAGCTGGTGGATTTTCAATTTCGGCCATTGCAGCACCTACTTCAATTTTAATTCGCTCTGCAGTACGTTCTCCAATTAAAATATTATGTTGACGTCGCATATATTCTTCAATGCTCCATGTAAATTCATCGCCTGCAATACGAATTGATTTATCACAGACAATTCCACCCAATGCAATGACAGCAATTTCAGAAGTACCTCCACCAATATCAATGATCATATTTCCCATTGGCTCTTCCACGTCGATGCCTATTCCTATTGCTGCAGCCATTGGCTCATGGATCAAATAAACTTCTTTTGCACCAGCGTGTTCTGCGGAATCACGAACAGCACGTTTTTCAACTTCTGTAATTCCAGAAGGAATACAAATTACCATTCGTAACGAAGGGGAAAATAATTTTCTTCCTGGATTAATCATTTTGATCATCCCACGAATCATATGCTCCGCCGCATGAAAGTCAGCAATTACACCATCTCTCAACGGACGAATTGTTTTAATATTTTCGTGCGTTTTTCCATGCATCAACATCGCCTGTTTTCCAACAGCGATTATGCGACCTGAAATACGATCTATTGCAACAATAGAGGGTTCATCGACAACCACCTTATCGTTGTGAATAATAATTGTGTTAGCAGTTCCTAAGTCGATTGCTATTTCTTGCGTAAAAAAACTAAATATACTCATAACATTAAAAAATAAAAAAACTCAACGATTAATAATTAAAAAAAATAGCAGTGTTAAAACTTCAGTGGGTTAAAATTTAATTTATTAAAATTAGTGTTTAAAATGCCTATTGCCTGTAAAAACCATTGCTATTTTATGTAAATCGCAATAGGCAATGGAATCTTTGTCTTTAATTGAGCCCCCCGGTTGAATTACAGCATTAATTCCAACATTTCCAGCAATTTCTACGCAATCAGCAAAAGGGAAAAACGCATCTGAAGCCATCACAGCACCTCGTAGATCAAATCCAAATTTTTCAGCTTTGACAATTGCTTGGTTCAATGCGTCTAAACGCGAAGTCTGCCCTGTTCCACTTGCAAGCATTTGGCCATTCTTAGCAAATACAATGGCGTTGGATTTAGTATGCTTCACTAATTTATTTGCAAAAACTAAATCAGCATATTCATTTGCCGTTGGTATAGCGGTAGTCACCACTTTCATGTCGCTTTGCGATTCAGTACATAAATCTTTATCCTGCGATAACACACCATTCAACAAAGTACGGAATTGTGATTTTGGAAGATTTTCTTTTTTTTGTACTAGAATAATTCGGTTTTGTTTTTGTTTCAAAATTTCCAAAGCGGCTGCATCATAGGAAGGCGCAATAATTACTTCGAAAAATATTTTTGTGATTGCTGCTGCAACAGCTGCATCGATAGGGCGATTACAAACTAAAATTCCTCCGAAAGCAGAAACTGGATCAGCAGCAAGTGCGCCATTCCAAGCTTCTAATACCGTATCGCATGAGGCAAGGCCGCAGGCATTGTTATGTTTGATGATTGCAAAAGTACAATCGATAAAATCAGCCATTAAATTAACTGCAGCATCAACATCTAGCAAATTGTTGTAGGAAAGTTCCTTGCCTGAAAGTTGGTTGAACATAGCGGAGAAATCTCCATAAAATTTTGCCGTCTGGTGAGGATTCTCACCGTATCTTAAAGTTCGTCCGCCATTCTGCGAAAAACGAAAATCCAATTCACTTAAATCTGTATTAAACCAATTAAAAATTGCAGTGTCATAATTAGAAGATACAGCAAATGCTTTTGTAGCGAGTTTTTTTCTGTCGCTCAAATCTGAATTTCCTTTTTTATTATTTAATAATTCTACTAAATAAGGATATTCATCACGAGAGGAAATGATGAGTACATCAGAAAAGTTTTTAGCTGCTGCTCGTATTAAAGAAATTCCTCCGATGTCAATTTTTTCAATACTATCTTTTCCCTCTGCACCGGAAGCAACTGTTTCTTCGAAAGGATATAAATCAACAATAACTAAATCGATCTGAGGTATTTCAAATTCGTCAAGCTGTGCCAAATCTGATTCCAAATCACGCCGACCGAGAATTCCACCGAAAATTTTTGGATGTAACGTTTTAACTCTTCCTCCAAGTATCGAAGGATAAGAAGTTAATGTTTCAACTGGCGTAACAGGAATACCTAATTTTTCAATAAATGCTTGTGTTCCTCCTGTGCTGTATAAACCAACACCAAGTTCATGCAATTTAAGAATTATGGGCTCCAAGTTGTCCTTAAAATAGACAGAAATTAGCGCGTTTTTTATTTTTTTTGAAGCAAGCATAATGAAGTACCTGAAAGGAAAACAAAGTTAAGTTTTTTAGTGGTTGAAAGGCGGAGAAAAATAGGTTTTTTGCTCTTGTTGAAAAGTAGAAGCATGCTGTTCATAAATTCAAAGAAAAAACAAAAAAGATTAAGGTCGATGTTATATTTCTCGACTATTTGGACACATTTTATTGCTAAAATATTAAAATTCATCGCAGTAAAATGCATGTCAAACATTAACTTTGTACTATGCTATTTCTCACACTCCTTCGGGAAAGCGTAATTTTTGCCTTCCATGCGTTAAGGGTAAACCGTTTACGCACGATACTCTCTTTGCTTGGCATAACGATTGGAATTTTTGCCATTATTGCCGTTTTTACTGCAGTGGATTCAATGTCGAATAAGATTCGAAACAGCG
>NSIF01000026.1 GCA_002737665.1 Flavobacteriales bacterium
GGAAGGAAACGAATGGAAATGCATTATTTAAACGGAGAGAAGTCTGGAAAGTGGATGATGTGGGATGAGAACGGAACACTAAGTGGGGAGCGAATGTATTCGCTAGTGCAATAATTTATTTTTCATTAAATGAATAGGTTAATTCGTTACTTATCATTTCCCTTTTCAAATCGAAATGTTGACAACTAAACGATTTCTGTAAGTGGGAAAATCTTTGCTTCTGCTCCATACCCTTCCTTCAATCGAAACGAAACAAATGTAATTTTCATTCCCTCACTAAGAAAACGTTTTTCATAAGCAGTTTTAATTGAAGTCAATACTTCGTCATGATTTTTACTGTCACCGTAAATATCATAACTGCATTCTATTATTTGATGGCCTTCTTCCGCAATTACTTCCAAAGTATATTCATGCAATAACACGCTATCTGTTTTTAAATAAATTATTCCATTCGGGCAAAGCAAATGAGCATAGCGAACTAAAAAAAGTGGTGACGTCAATCGCTTACGAGGTTTTTCTTTTTGAGGATCAGAAAATGTCAACCATATTTCATCTACTTCGCCTTTTTCAAAAACTGCATTTATAAAATCAATTCTTGTGCGAAGAAACGCGGCATTCGACAAGCCTTTTGCAATTGAAATGGATGCACCACGATGCATACGTGCGCCTTTCACATCAATACCAATAATATTTTTACTGGAAAATCGTTCTGCTAAGCCAACAGTATATTCGCCCTTTCCACAACCTAATTCAAGTACAATCGGATTTTCGTTTTTAAAAAAATCCTTTTTCCATTTTCCTCGCAACGGATGCAAGCCAATATTTTCCACATCACGATACCCAAACTGAATAACGTTTGGCATTTCCTTCATTTCAGCAAATCGCTGGAGTTTATTCATTTTCATGATGCAAATGTAGATTACGAATTACAAATTTGTGTGAATAAATACAGATTATATCAGAATGATAATTCCAATCACAAATCATTCAAATTTCCGATATTTGAAAAATGCTGTCCAAATCCCCAAAACGTATACTTGTAGCTCCACTCGATTGGGGTATTGGTCATGCTACGCGCTGTGTTCCAATTATACAAGAATTAGTACGGCAAGGAGCTGAAGTTATTCTTGCGGCAGATGGTAGGCCTTATGATTTTCTTAAAAAAGAATTCCCAGAGCTAGTACTCATTAGGTTAATCGGATATGGAATAACCTACCCAAAGCATGAATTGCTTGGACTTCATTTACTTCTAAAATCATCCAGTATTTTAAAAAAAATCAAAAACGAAAAAATATTAATTGAAAAAATTGTTTTAGAACATGCCATTGACATCATCATTTCGGATAATCGATTTGCTTGTCGCAGTGACAAAACATTAAATATTTACATCACGCATCAATTAAATATAAAAGCTCCTTTTGCTGAAAACTTAATTAACCGTATTCATAAAAATTATTACGAAAAGTTTGATGAAATATGGGTACCTGATACCGAAAAGGAAATGAATCTTTCAGGTGAACTGGGCCATGTTGCCACCACAAAAAAAAGACATCGATACATTGGACCACTAACGAGATTTACAAAAGCAAATGACATAAATTCTCGTGATCGAAAATGGTGGCTCATCGTTCTATTAAGTGGGCCTGAGCCACAGCGAAGTATTTTTGAAAAAATAATTCTAACCGAAGTTGCCAAACATACAGGAGAAGTGCTACTACTACGAGGAATTCCTGCCGGTGAACAAGCTGTTGCTAATCCCTTTCCACATGTAACTGTTTTGAATCATTTAGCTACAGAAAAATTGGAAGAGGAAATACTAAATTCTCATTTTGTTGTTTGTCGACCAGGCTATTCTACATTATGTGATTTAGCAGCACTGAATATTTCTCCTATTGTAGTTCCTACGCCAGGACAAACAGAGCAACAATACCTTGCTACTTATCACGCTAAACAAAATAATGTGGTAACGATTTCACAAAAAAAATTCAGCCTTCGAGACGCAATTAACAAATACCACCAGCTTAAGTTTTTCGGAATCTATCCAGAACCACAGGTATTGGGTCAAAGAATTCGTGAAATTTTACGGGGATAAATAATTTATTTCACTTTCGGAAGTGTAAAAGAAAAAGTAGACCCTACACCTTCAGAGCTACGAACATTAATTGCTTGCCCATGAGCTTCCAAAATATGTTTCACAATTGCAAGTCCAAGTCCTGTTCCTCCTTGTTCGCGAGAACGGCCTTTTTCAACACGATAAAATCTTTCGAACAAACGAGGGAGATGTTCTTTGGAAACCCCAATCCCATTGTCAGATATTTCAATTAATATATTATCCTCAATATCAAAAAAGCGGGATTCTGTTTCCCCTCCTTCCTTACCGTACTTAATAGAATTGGTAATAAGGTTAGTAATCACCTGACGTATATAGTCCTTATCCGCATCCACATAAAAAGCAGTGTAAGGATCTCTAAAAACTAATTTAATATTTTTTGATGCTGCATTTATTTCTTGTGCATAATACACTTCCATCACCAGTGCATAAACATCAAATGGGGAAGAATCAACGATTAATTCCCCAACCTCCAACTTTGAAATTGATTCTAAATCGTCTACAATATTGATCATTCGTTCCACGCTTTTTTCTGCACGTACTAAATAATTTCTATTAATGGTAGCATCCTCTAATCCACCATCAAGCAGGGTGGAAATATATCCTTGAATATTAAAAATCGGTGTCTTTAATTCATGCGAAACATTTCCAAGAAACTCTCTACGGTAAGTTTCGAGTTTTTTCAAATCATCCAATTCAGCAGAACGATTTACCATCCAGGCAGAAACTTCTTTCTGAATTTGCTGCATGGGTTCGGAGCTAATTACAATGTCGTCTTTAAAACCGTCTTCCACTTTAACATTATAAATAGTTTTGTAAAGTGACCTGAATGGAGCCTCTATGTATTTGTGAACATAAAATAAAAAAAGAAAATAAACGAAAATCCCAATTACAATGGCGGAAATAGTGGCAATCAAAAAAGGAGAAATAGGTTGGTTGTAAAGGGATACTCCCAGAATTATAGTTCCGACCAAAATCGCGGTAAGAAAGGAAATTTTAAAAGCTAAGGACTTTAACCGGAGTTGATTCATTGCTTAATGTTAATGAAGCAAAGTTAATCAAAGATAAATTACAAATTTTCTAAAAGGCAGCGATTTAAAACTCGAACTTATAACCTACACCTTTAACTGTTCGGATATAGTCTTCACCAATTTTCTCACGAAGTTTTCGGATGTGTACATCAATGGTGCGATCACCAACGACAACATCATAACCCCATATTTTAATTAGAATTTCTTCTCTTGTAAAAACTTTACCTGGCTTTGAAGCAAGCAAATAAATTAGTTCAAACTCTTTTCTTGGAAGCGTTATTTCAATGTCGTCTTTGATAACTAAATACCGTTCACGATTAATTCGCAAATTACCTAATTGTAGAAAGTCGGAATCTTTCTTAACGGCAGTAGTACGACGAAGCAAAGCTTGAATTCTACTTATAAGTACCCTTGGTTTGATCGGTTTATTTATATAATCATCTGCGCCAGCATCAAAACCTGCTATGTGCGAATAGTCTTCGCTTCTGGCCGTGAGAAAAGCAATAATAACATCCTGCAGTCCAGGCAAACTTCTCAATTCCCTACAAGTCTCAATTCCGTCAATCCCTGGCATCATCACATCCAACAAAATAAGATGTGGCAATTCCTTTTTTGCTAAAGTAATTGCCGTATTGCCGTCAGCTGCAGTAAAAACTTGATACCCTTCTTTATTCAAATTATAACTAAGAAACTCCAAGATATCTTCCTCGTCATCAACAATTAAAATCTTATGTGGGTGATTTGCCATAGCACTATTTTATTTCGATACAAATGTAGACCTGAGCTTTAACTACAGAAGTTAAGGTAATGTTAAGTTAATAAAATCTTTGCGTTTCGAGAAGCCACTAATTATTAATAACATGTTTACCATAGGTTAACCTAATCGTCATTTTAGAGAAGTTTCTTTGTATCAACTTAATCATGCTGCTGAAATGAAACTTCAATTTACTACAATTATTTTAATTCTCGCTCTGAATTGTTTTTCACAAAGCGGAACTATAATAGGAACTCTTACAGAAAAGAACACGAATGAACTTATAATAGGTGGTGTAGTCTTAGTTGACAACACAAAGTTAGGTGCAGTAAGTGACTTTGACGGCAAATACTCAATAAAAATTAACGCAGGTATTTACAATCTTACCTGCCAATATACAGGTTATTCACCTTTTAAGATTCAAAGCGTTAAGGTAGAGCCAGGAAAGACAACTTTAGTTAATTTTATTTTGTCGAGCAAGCTAGATTCCTTTGCGATAGTTACAATTTATGAAACTCGATCAACAGGCACCATTAGTGCTGTCCTTGACACAATACACAATGGCAATGGTGCGGTTGATGGGATTGACAAAAAAAGCATTAGTGAAACGGTTGCAACCAATGCAAGTGATGTAGCAAAAAAAATACCTGGTGTTACAATTATTGATGGCCGTTTTATAGTAGTTCGTGGGCTTTCGGAACGGTACAATGCAGTATTGCTCAACAATGTTTTTTCACCCTCATCGGAAACGGATGTAAAGTCATTTTCATTTGATCTTATTCCAAGCTCAATGATCGACAATTTTATGGTTTTCAAATCACCATCGCCAGATTTGCCTGGTGAATTTGGTGGTGGTGTAATTAGAATTACAACTACCACTATTCCAGACCGTACAATTTTGCAAGTTGGATACGCAAATGGTTTCCGAAACAACACCACCTTTCAACCTTTTAACATTAACAAAGGAACAACATCAGATTTTGTTGCATTTGGTGCCGCGTCAAGGGAGTTACCAGTAAATTTTCCAACTACATCTGAATTTGAAAACCCCAATTTCAATGCAATGGCACAAATGGATGCCGGAAAATCACTTGCAAATAACTGGAACTTCGTGACAAAAAATGCGCCGATTGATAGTCGGTTTAACAGCACATGGGAATACCGATACAGCAAGGCAGAATCTGCTGGTAAGAATGGATTTCAGTTTGGAAACATAACTGCAATTAATTATTCTAACACCTACACACATTATGTATCAAATAGACTTGATTACAATGCATACGATAACATTAATCAGAAGAGCGACACTATTTTTCATTACACCGATTCAATTTATACAAACGCTACACGTATTGCTTTCGTTCAAAATAATGCAATCCGATTTGGTAAGGCAGGCTCACAGCGAATAACTATAAAAAATCTTTTTAATCAAATGGGAGATAATGAAACAACATTAAGAGGTGGAAAAAACCTGGAATTCGGAACCTCTCAAAAAGAATACTCCTACCGCTATACGCAGCGTTCAATATATACTGGCCAGCTAAGTGGCCTGCATCAATTTAATAACAAGAACACCGTTTTTGATTGGACTGCAGCTTATTCATTATCGCGTCGCAGTGATCCAGACTGGAGGAAAGCGAGGTACACTCAAGACTTAACCGATCCTACAGCACCTTATTATTTGTACATCGCAAATAATCCATCACCTTCATTTCTCGGGAGAATTTATATCAATATGCACGAAGATATAAAAGCCGTTGCCGGTAATTTTACACATGCCATTTTATTAGGTGGGGATTCAACATCCAAAAAAACTCCCTATGCTGTAACCTTAAAAACAGGTCTTTATGTCGAGCAAAAAGATCGTACATATACGATACGTAATCTTGGTTATGTTTTTAATCAAGCGACAAGTTTTGATTGGAACATTGCCACCATGTCTCTTGACTCTGTTTTTCTACCCCAACACATAAACGACAGCAACGGAATTAAAATTTCAGATGCAACAAAAGCAGCTGACCAATATATTGCTTCAAATTCGCTTCAAGCTGCTTACCTCATGGCCATTTTACCGATTGGTAATTTCAAAGGTAAGTCTGATGAAAAAATGCATGAGCGGATTCGAATCAGCGGTGGAATTAGAGTAGAACACAATATCCAACGATTGAATAGCAACACAATACAAAACGACACAGTAATTGTAAATAATGATATCACAAGCACGCTTCCTTCTGTCAATATAGCATTCAATTTAAGTGACCGGATGTTGGTTCGAACAGCATATGGTAAAACAATCAATCGCCCTGAATTTCGTGAAATCGCACCACTTTATTTTTACGACTTTTTATTTAATTCTATAAACACAGGTAACATAAATCTTAAAACTCCAAGTATTGATAACTACGATTTAAGGTGGGAGTTTTATCCACGGAATGGAGAGAATTTGACATTAGGTGCCTTTTACAAAAAATTTACTAATCCGATTGAAGTGTATTTTATCCCAGGCGTTGGATCGGGAGGAACACGCAGTTTCACATGGGGCAATGCCCCCGTTGCTAATAACTATGGGATAGAAATGGAAATAAGAAAGAAACTAGACAGTCTTAACATTCCAATCGTGCGAAATATGAGTCTTGTTGCAAATGCAGCAATAATCAAAAGTGAAATCAAACTTGCTGAAAATAACAATGGTCTTACTTCAAACAAGCGGCCAATGATGGGGCAATCGCCATACATTATTAATGCAGGGCTTTTTTATCAAAATGATTCTTGTCGACTTCGAATCAATGTTATGTATAATGTCATTGGTCAACGCATTGTTATTGTTGGCGTTCCAGGTATTCCTGAAGTTTATGAAATGCCTCGCCACCAACTTGATTTAGCAATTATTAAAACATTAGGCAAAGCAGATAACATAGACATTAGGTTGAATATAACAGACTTATTCAATCAGGAAACTCTTTTACTACAAGATGCAAACGAAGATGGAAAATTAAGTCGTGAGACCGATCAGCGGATGCAGTTCTATAAAAGAGGAACCTATTTCACAGTTGGCGTGAATGTGAAAATACAGTAAAGTAAAATAGTATTTATTGTTAAGTTAAAAGAGCGTGTAATTACTAAACGTTTTTATTTATTTACATAGCGCAACTAAATCCTAACATTAATGTAAAGAGCAATTAATATTAACATCATTTTCTATAAATAATTTTGTTAAAATAAATAATCTAAAAAATAAAATGAAAAAAATGAAAAAAATTTTACTGAGTATCACGCTGGCATCAACATGCATACTAAGCATGAATGCACAGATTATTAAATCGGGTAACATTACAACAAGTGAAACATGGACGAACAACAACATCTACATTTTAAGTGGAAAGGTTTATGTTAAAGCGTTGGCTACAGTTACTATTCAACCAGGAACCATCATTAAAGGTGATTTCACAACGCAAGGAGCTTTAATCATAGAGCGCGATGCAAAACTTATTGCAAACGGAACACAAGATCAACCTATTGTTTTTACCTCACAAAAATCACCTGGTAATAGAAGTTACGGTGATTGGGGTGGTTTAATACTTTGCGGACGAGCAGGAGTTAATGCTCCAGCGAATTCAGCATTAGGCACACTTCAAGGAGAAGCTGTGATAGAAGGTGGAGTTGGAACAATTTATGGTGGTGGACCAAATCCAAATGACGATGACAGCTCTGGCGTTCTTCGTTATGTGCGTATAGAATTTGGTGGAATAGCATTTCAACCTAATAGTGAAATCAATGGTCTTACTTGTGGTGGCGTTGGACGTAAAACAGTAATTGAACACGTTCAAGTTTCATATTGTGGTGATGATTCTTTCGAATTTTTTGGTGGTACCGTAAATGCAAAATGGTTAATTGCTTACCGTGGATGGGATGATGAATTTGATACAGATTTCGGATACCGTGGAAAATTACAATTTGGAATTTCATTGCGTGATCCTGCAATTGCTGATCAATCTGGATCAAATGGATTTGAGTCTGATAATGATGCATCAGGAACTGGAAACACACCTATAACTCAGCCTATTTTTTCAAACTTTACAGTCGTAGGGCCATTGGCTTTCAATTCAAACATTAATAGTCTTTACAAACGAGCGCTACACCTTCGCCGTAACACAAGAACTTGTTCTTACAATTCGGTTTTCATGGGCTACCCTACTGGATTATTAATTGATGGTTCTGCATCACATTTAAATGCAACTAACAATGATTTACAATGGCGCAATTGTGTCCTTGCTGGCATCAGTACTGATACACTTGCAGCATCTTCAGCAGTTAATCCAAATAACACAAGTAGCTCATTTTTTATAGGTGATGCTACATTGAACAATGGTTGGTTTGGATCAACAGGATTTAGCAATACAAACTACAATTCAATCAACAGTTTATTATTCAACAACGTTAGTCTTACCGCACCAAACTTTACCTTACAAGGCGGTTCACCTTTACTTACAGGAGCATCATTCAGTAACCCAAATTTAAGTAACTCCTTCTTCACACCAGTGAACTACCGTGGTGCTTTTGATGGAACTAACAACTGGACATCTTGTTGGGCTGAGTGGGATCCACAAAATCAACCTTACATTAGTGCATTGAATAATCTTTTCACTGTAACAGCAACTGCGAATGGTGTAACAACTTTCTGCCAAGGTGATTCAGTAACTCTTGATGCTGGAACACTTACTGGCGCAACATTCTTGTGGAGCAATGCAGCAACAACACAAACAATCGTTGTTGCTACAAGTGGATCTTACAGCTGTGTTGTGACTAAAACAAATGGATGTGTTGCTACAACAAATCCAATTGTTGTGACAGTAAATGCAAATCCTGCAAGTCCAATGATTATGGCAAGTGGTTCAACAACATTTTGTAATGGAGGAACAGTGACACTTACATCAAGTGAGAATACAGGAAATGTTTGGAGTAACAATTTAACTACTAACGCTATTGTTGTGAATTCATCAGGTACTTATGATGTAACCTTTACAGATGCAAACGGCTGTTTTTCAACTTCAACAGCAACAGTTGTAACAGTAAATGCAAATCCACCTGCACCAACTATTGCAGCAAATGGACCAACAACTTTCTGTACTGGAGACTCTGTTTCACTTACTTCTAGTGAAGCAACAGGAAACGTTTGGAGTAATTCGTTAACTACACAATCGATTAACGTTACTAGCTCTGGTTCTTTTTCTGTAACACATACTGATGTGAATGGATGTTCTGCGACATCTAATAACACCACAGTTTCAGTTAGCAACGCCCCTGCACCAACAATTGCAATAATTGGAAATACAGCAATTTGTCCAGGTGATTCTGTTGTACTTACAGCATCACAAGGCAATACATACCTGTGGAGTAACAATGCAACAACACAAAGTATCACTGTAAACACAGCTGGAAGCTATTTTGTTACGGTAACAAACACTGATCCATGTAATGGAACAGGACCATCTGCAAGTGTGACTGTAACTGTAAATACAGCGCCAACAGCGGCCTTCACTTACACATGGAATAATACTACAGTTGTATTTGCAAACAACTCTGTAGGTGGTACAACATACAACTGGAATTTTGGAGATCTAAACTCTTCCGTAGCACAAAATCCACAACATTTGTATACACCAGGAACATACATTGTTACACTTACGACAACTAATGCAGTTGGATGCACTTCAACAGTAACAGATACAGTTGAATTCAATGTAGGAGTACAGGAGTCAGCTACACTAAATGCTTTAACTCTTTACCCAAATCCAGCAAATGAAAACGTAAACCTTACGATCGATTTGAATACAAGTGCTTCTATTCAAGTAATGGCTTACGATATGTCAGGAAAAATCCTAATCAATGAATACAATCATTTGTCATCAGGTAAAAATGTACTTACTTATGATGTAATGAATTGGAGCAACGGGATTTATTTCATACAGGTTACATCATTGGAATCTGTAAACACAATGAAAGTTGTTATAAATAGGTAGTCTTAATTATTAAATAAGAGTCCTTAACAAAACGAAAGAGTCGCCTTCAGAAATGGGGCGACTCTTTTAATTTTAATTACTAAATGTTGGGACTTAAATTTTTTAAAGAAATAGAATGAAACTATTAAACTTTAAATTTATGAATTGTTTAGAAAATAAAAATTACTTGAGAAACGGTAATGGTTTAATTCGACTCGAAATAGTACCCAATACCTTTTACGGTTTTAATGTACTCTTCGCCAATTTTCTCTCTCAGCTTTCTGATATGTACGTCAATGGTTCTGTTATTGTCACCAAATTCTCCACCCCAAATTTCTCGGTATATTTCGGGACGAGTAAAAACTTTCTGGGGGGTGCTAAGAATTAATGCTAGCAGTTCAAATTCTTTTCGAGGTAAAATAATTTCTGTTGAATTACGAAAAACGAGGTAGCGATCGCGATCAATTCGAATTGACCCAGACTGAATAGCCTTAGAAAGTTCTTTTTTTCGATTGCGTTTAAGAATTGCCTTTATACGCATTACAAAAACATTTGGGCGTATGGGCTTAATTATATAATCATCTGCACCTGCTGAAAATGCCGCTATTTGAGAATAATCTTCGCTTCTAGTGGTATAAAATGCAATTAACGTTTTTTGTAAAGTTGGAATTGCTTTTACATCTTGGCAAATTTCAATGCCATCCAAACCTGGCATAACCATTTCAAGTATAATCAAATGGGGTTGAAACGATTTGGCGATGTTCAACGCTTCACGTCCCTGGTCTGTGCATAAAACCTCGAACCCGTTTGATTCAAAGGTATCTTTTAATGAAATCAAGGTCGGCTCATCCGAATCGATAATTAAAATTCTATAGTTAGGAGTTAAAGGGCTAAGCATGGTGGCAAAATTATTCAATCAATATTTCGCTTTCGTTAACTCATTGTTAAATATTAAATTTTCATCTTATTCTTTTATAAGGAGTTGTTCAAAAAATACCAAAACAACAAATTATTAAAAACAAAATTAAAATCGCTCATTTAATTTCTAATGTGTAAATTAGTGGGGAATATCAAATTATGAAAAGCAAACCTGAATCCGATTTTTTCTACATGGTATTCGAAGTAGTTCGACTTATTCCCCCTGGCCGAGTGACAACATATGGAGCAATTGCAAAATGCTTAGGAATGAAGGGATCTTCTAGAATGGTCGGTTGGGCAATGAACAGTTCACACTCACACCATTCAAAAGTCCCAGCGCATCGCGTTGTTAATCGCGAAGGATTATTGACAGGCAAACATCATTTCGCAACACCGATGATGATGCAACAGCTTTTGGAAAAGGAAGGAATAAAAGTGACAAAAGATAAAATCAATGGATTCAAAAATCATTTTTGGGATCCGAATGAGGCACTGAAAATGTGAGTTAAAAGCAATACTG
This sequence comes from Flavobacteriales bacterium, assembly GCA_002737665.1. Taxonomy (GTDB): domain Bacteria; phylum Bacteroidota; class Bacteroidia; order Palsa-965; family Palsa-965. Next base: position 11,333 of record NSIF01000026.1, read on the forward strand.
ATAGATTGCCTCTATTATTTTTTATAAACATCCATTCGAAAAAACGCTTCAAAATTTTGAGGTAGCCCTAAGGAACAATGAAATTCTTCGTGTGCATTTTTTTTCGCCCCTACCTTTTCTAACCCTGGTATCGGTACACTTAATTCATACCGATTAACATATGGGAATTTATGAACCAAAATCCATTTCGAATCTTGCTTTTTATAAAAGGCGTAGCCAATTTGATACTTAATTTGTTCAGCCTCCTTGACTCTTCGAACGTCCAACACCATTGCAACAGGTTCATTCCCAATTTTTACAATTTCAATTGTGTCGGTGTGGGATTTCACATCTACCAAAAATGTTTTTCCCTTTTTAAAAACAACAGAATCTTTTCCCAATACAATTTTATCAATAGTAATATGAATGAGATAAGATTTCTGGGCGAAAATAATTGTTGAGAAAAAAAGAAAAAGTACCGTTGATTGGAAGAATTTCATACACGAAATTACCAATAAACAAGCCAGAAAAAGGAAATAGCGTTGCAGGCGGAATAAAATAATTAATTTCTAATTGGTCTCTTTCGTTCCTCCTCCCTTCTACATATCTTTGCACTATGAATATTACCAAAGAAAAAATCCTCGATGCCCTTCGAAATGTAGAGGATCCTGATTTGAAAAAAGACCTTGTCACGCTTGGAATGGTGAAGGATATTGAAATTGAGGGAAAAAATATTGCATTTACAATTGTTCTCACAACTCCTGCTTGTCCGATGAAGGAGTTAATCAAACGTAATTGTGAAAAGGCAATTACCGATTTTGTTGACAAAGATGCTGTAGTAAAAGTGAACATGACAGCAACTGTTACCACACAACGCACTGGAAATGTATTACCTAATGTGAAAAATATTATTGCAATTGCATCAGGCAAAGGTGGTGTAGGTAAATCTACAATTTCTGCTAACCTAGCTTGCGCTTTAGCGATGCAAGGTGCCCGTGTAGGATTGATTGATGCCGATATTTATGGACCATCGGTACCCATCATGTTTGATGTTGTAAATGAAAAGCCAATGGTTCGAGACATTAACGGAAAAAGTTTTTTAGTGCCCGTTGAAAGTTATGGCGTTAAATTATTATCCATCGGTTTTTTTGCGGATGTAAACCAGGCCGTTGTTTGGCGAGGACCGATTGCTGTTCGTGCATTGAATCAAATGTTGACTGAAGCAGATTGGGGTGAATTGGATTATATGATTGTTGATCTACCGCCAGGTACTGGGGACATTCATTTATCACTGGTAGGTGCGGTTCCTGTGACGGGAGCAGTAATTGTAAGTACACCTCAAAATGTTGCTCTTGCAGACGCGAAAAAAGCAGTTGCAATGTTTAAAATGCCTGCTATTAATGTTCCTGTTTTAGGAATTGTAGAAAACATGGCCTACTTCAGCCCGCCAGAATTACCGGAAAATAAATATTACATATTTGGAAGAGAAGGTGCAACGCGCTTAGCAGAAACACTTGAAATTCCATTACTCGGCGAAATTCCATTGGTGGAAAGCATTTGCGAAGCCGGTGATGTAGGTCGCCCTGCAGTCCTTCAAAAGAATACCCCGCAAGCATTAGCATTTCTTGAAATGGCGGGAAACATTGCTCAACAGGTAGCAATTCGGAATTCAATCATAAAAGTACCCATTGCCTAATGCTATTTTAGTACCTTTGAATAGAATTAAATTTCATGCAAACAGAACTTAAAAATAGGATTGAAGCCGCTTTAGAAACATTGCGACCATTTTTGCAGGCTGACGGCGGCGATGTGTCGCTTTTGGAAATTACAGATGACAATAGAGTAAAAATTGAATTCCTCGGTGCTTGCAAGACTTGCTCTATGAACCTAATGACCTTCAAGGCAGGCATAGAAGAAGCTATTCTAAAAGCTGCGCCTGAAATTATTTCCGTAGAAGCGGTAAATAAGGTAGCTACACCTGCGCTGGATTAATATTGCTTCCCTTCAAATTTATTTTACCAAATAAGTATCAATATACTTCCTAATTCGGTCTGGGTTTTTTTTGGCAAAATCTATGTACTGATCTGAAAAGGAAATGTGATACATACTGACCATTGCGAAACAATCGAGGTAGCCCTCTTTTTGCATTTTACGAGCAAATCCAAATTCTTGCTCTTCGGTTTCAGTCTTGTTTAACATAAGCTCCCAAGCGAAAACTTCTAAATATTTTTGATCAGTGAAGTCCACTTTCTTTTTTACAACACCATAATCATTGCAATAATCCCCTATTTTATCTTTTGCGGAACGATAAAAACTCCAAGGTGAAGTAGCAGCAACTGATTCTTGCTCTGTTATCGTGAGTATGCCAGGAAGATAATCGCGCCCCATCCAATGTCGATTCAAATTTTTTCCTAGTTTATCGGCAATTTCATTCAGTTGCATAAAAAACAGAATGTCCGGGTAAGCAATAATTCCATTTACACAGGAAGTATAGGCCTCAGGCCAATTTTTTATTTTCATATAACAAGTAACCAGTTTCAAGCGAGGATTAAGCATATCCGGCTGTATGCTAATTGCTTTTTTAAAATAAGGAACTGCGAGTTCAAATTTTTCGTCTTTAAAATAACACATCCCAATTCTGTAATTGGCATAAAAATAATTACTGTCGGCTTTAAGCGCATTTTCATAAAAACGAATTGCTGAATTATAATTTTGAACTTTATATTCAACACCAGCCATTGCAAATATTTCCTTGGCTTCTTTCTTAACCTCAACGTCAACATCCAAGGGTTCAATAAATAACTCATGTAAAACCATTGATGCTGTTTCCTGCTTTCCACAAACTAATGAAGCTGTGGAACATGAATAAATAAGTTCTTTACGATATTGGGTTGACTTAGCCCATGCTAAATTATTGTCTGATTTTGGAACTCCCTTTTGCTTCGCTTTTAGTGCCTTAGCATAATCAACTTTAAACTGTTTATTGTAACGATCATATTCATACCCACAACGTAAATCCCACAGATAATTGTCGTAAAAATAAATCTGTTGAACTTTTTTTAAAGTCGTTATTGCCTGATCGTATTTGCCTTTATTGTAATAATTTTTGGCTTTCTCAAGTGACTTCATCTCTACAGAAGTAAACCGTTGAGCAAAAACAGGAACAAGAATTCCCAACACAAATAATATCGTAACTACGACTTTTGAGTTGATCAATTTTATCATCCTAAATTCGGGAATATTATTTATTAGAAATTACTGCCGCGTCAGGACAGCGGTGCAAGTGTCTACAGTAGTTCCATCATCTACATAATAAAGCAGGCTAATTGAATTGTTGCCGGTTTTTGTTCCACTGCCGTGCACCTGATTTGAATTAACAGTTTGATATGCTAGCGACATGTTCAAACCACTTATTGCAACTTTTGCTTTGTATTGAAATCCAATATTATAAAAATTCTCAATTTGCACGTTAGTTTCAATAACAGCATCTTTAATAATATGCACTGTAAAAGAATTTAGTCCAATACTATTACTTGTTTCAGCGCAAGTCCACGAACCTACATACACATCTCTTTCATCGGTTGGTACTGGCACCTCATCTGGTTGGCAAGAATAAAATACTACTGCTATGGGTAGCAATACGTATAAAAAAACATTTTTAAATTTCATAACCTTTATTCTTAACAAATATGAGAATTTTGAACTGAGTAGCAAAGTGTAATACAGAAACAAAGGTATGAATGATACATAGCTATTTTTTCGCTGTCCCAAGACAATTAAAAGAACGGCTCGTACTTTTCAATTTCCAAATGGCAAAAAACAAGCCAAAGCTAGGTTTTACTGGATAATTACATTCATTATTAATAAAAACTCCGTTTTTATTAATGCCATTATTTTCAAAATTCCCAAAAGCGCATTTTATCTTAACAATTAGGTCTTTATAAGTTCCTCCTCTTTGCCCCTAATAGACCACTATTTGATAGGTAAATTCGTAGATTAAATCAAACAAATTGACAAAGCGTACCCAAGTTTTCATAATTATAGCAGCAATTCTCCTTACAAGTATTGGAATATATGGCTATTTGAAGATACGGAAGTTAGAAGTTCCTACGCGGGACGCATTGGATGGAATTCCTAAAAGTGCATTTTGCCTAATCAGTTCGAATAACATTCGGGACACCTGGTCAAAACTTAATCAAGGAAATTTAGTTTGGGATGCCCTACTCGAAACGGAATGGGCCAAACAGGTGTCACAATCAACAATTTTAGTGGATTCGCTTTTAAATACTGACGAAGTGCTGAAATCTATTTTTGAAAATCGCCAATGTTGGCTTTCGTTGCACTTTACAGGAAATGAAGAATTGGATTATTTAATCTCAACATCGCTTTCATCAACTGATGATGACGACAACTACGCGGAATTTGTAAAAAAACATGTAGGAAAAAATAAAATTATTACGTCGGTGTGGAAAGAATCTACCATTTTAGAAATTGGAGATCCCAGCTCGTTGGGATTTTGCACGAGCGTTAATGAAGGCGTAATTCTGATTTCAAGCAATAAAGAACTTTTGAAAACGGCATTGGAGCAATTAGAAAAAGGAGTAACTCTTAAAAACGACAAAAGTTTTTATGCCGTTCATCAAACAGCAGGCGAAAAAGCAACAGCAAGAATCTATTTCAATTATTCTAAAATGGCATTAGGGCTAAAAAGATATGCAACGAAAAAATCTCACAATCGAATTGCAGATATTGCTCGCTTTGCAGAGTGGACTGAAATGGATTTATCACTTCGTTCTAATGCAGTTTTAATGAATGGCTATACTTCATCTCCTGATTCAATAAACGAGTTTCTTGGAGTTTTCAAAGGACAGCAACCACAATTAATAGAGGTAGCCACTGTGCTTCCAGGAACAACAATTTGCTATTCAAGTTTTGGTATTAGTAATTTTCAATTATACAACCAACGCTATGAAACTTTTCTTGATAAGGAAAGAAAATCGGATGAACGCGCTGATAAATTAACACGCCTGAAGCAGAATTATAATTTTGATCCTAACAAACAAATTGCAAATTGGATAGGAAATGAAATTGTAATGGCAATTGTTCCAAACCTTGATGGCACTGCGTCAACAATTGCGTTATTAAGCTGCACCAATACTGACGTAGCAAAATCGACTTTACAAGCACTAGAAGGAGAGGAGAATGATTCAATCGCTAGCGAAGTAGTGCCCGACTCTAGTGGATACGTGTTTCGGAAATTACCAGTTCCCGAAATGCTGCCAACAATTTTCGGAGAAATGTTCGCTGACCTAACAACTGTTTATTATACCACCATCCAACAGTACGTCGTCTTCGCAGAAAATGAAAACTCGTTACGCGCTATTGTGGAAGCAAATCAAAACAAAACAACACTCGTGAATAACCGTGGTTATGCTGACTTCCAAACAAACATGTCGAAGGAAGCAAACCTATCTATTTATGTTTCGCCGGAACATTGCGAAAGCTTATTAAAAGAAAATGCAGGAATAAAACTGATAGCAAATTTAAATCTGCACCCCGGCCTACTTCGTCGCTTTGATGGGGCTATTTTGCAATACAGCACAGGTGACAATGATTTATTTTACACCAATGTTTTTATTCGCCATAATCCTCAATCTAAGGAAGACATTACTTCCCTTTGGGAAACACAGTTAGACACCAGTTTCAGCAGCAAACCTTATTTAGTAATTAATCATAAAACAAAAGGGTTAGATATTTTTATTCAAGATGATGCAAACAAAATTTACCTGATTAGCAACACCGGCTCAATTTACTGGAAAAAACAATTGTCAGAAAAAATTATGGGCGATGTAAAACAAGTTGATGCGCTAAAAAACGGAAAACTGCAACTGGTCTTCAATACTCTGAATTCAATTTACATCATCGATAGGAATGGAAATAATTTTGCTCCTTTCCCTATTAAATTACCGTCAGCAGCAACAAATTCAATGTGTGTTATCGATTATGAAAACAAACATGACTATCGGTTGCTAATTGCTTGCCGTGATAAAAATATTTATAACTATAGTGCAACAGGAAAAAAGATTGAGGGTTGGAAAATACCTACAACCCAAGACCTGGTTATTGTTCCTGTTGAGCGCGTCGTAATTGGAGAAAAAGATTATGTAATAATAGCAGATCAATCGGGAAAAATTTACGTTACAGACCGACAGGGAAATACGCGGTTAATGTTGAAAGAAAAACTGAATACACCGGTAAATAAAATTAGTGTGGAAGCAGGAAAAGATCTTGCTAGAACAAAAATTATTTCTGCCGATTCGAATGGAACAATAAGTCGATTGAGTCTGACTGACGGATTAGAGCGAATGCACTTTATGAACTTTGAAAACGCCCCAGCTTTTGAATATGTAGACACAGACGGCGATGGTAACAGAGAATTTATTTTTATTGAAAACAAACAATTGATGGTGTTTAACCAAGATAAATCGTTAGTTACGAGTTTTACCTTTGATTCACCGCAAGACCTCAACCCACAAATCTTTTTCTTCGGTTCTAAAGACGTCCGAATTGGTGTGCTTTGTCCAGCAAGCAAAGAAATACATTTAATTAACAATGCAGGCAAAGATGCCGAAGGATTTCCAATTCAGGGTAGCACTGCATTTAATATAGGAAGTTTGAATGGAGATGGAAGTCTTACAATTATTTGCGGTAATAATAATAAGTATTTATGTGCCTATACACTTCACTAAGTGTTTAATATATCTATCTTTAATTATTAATTAATAAAATCATATTATATGAAAAAAGCAGTCCAAATTTTTTTGTTCATAAGCACTTCGCTTATTGCTCAAGCGCAGGATTTTCTTGGATACGCCAATAGTAATTATGCAGGAGTAAGTGGCGTTAATTTAAATCCAGCAAGCATTGCGGACAGTCGTTTTAAATTTGATATCCTTATCGTTGGTACAAGTTTAAACTTCAGCAATAATTATGTAGGTATGAAGAAGACTGCTTTGGCTCATCCCAATAAGTCACTCCTTGCGGCCCTCAAAGATTCTACAGGTAATTCGTTTCCTGCGTTTCAAGATGATGACTTTCAAAACAAATATCTTTTTCGTAAAGATAACGACAGTAAAAAATCTATTATGCTGAGTAATAGAATTCAATTTCCTTCGCTAATGGTAACAATTAATAATAAAAGTGCCATTGCTTTAACAGGAGAAATGCGTTCCTATATAAATGTGGATGGCATACAATCAGATTTGGCACAATTACTTTGGACGGGATTTGAAGACACAACACTTTGGAATAAAAAATTTACAAACGACCATCTAAGCGTTCAATATATGAGTTGGTTAGAATTCGGTGCAGATTATGCAAGGGTAATTGTAGACAAAAAGAAAAATTTCCTGAAAGCCGGTATTAGACCGAAACTTTTATTGGGATTAGGTTCAGCTTATTTGTTTGCAGATAATCTTGAATACCTTACCAATAATAATGACACCCTAACTTTTTTTCAATCAAACATTCAATATGGTCACTCTACCAATTTTGATTTTCCTGAAAATAAAGGAATCGCCTATAACTTAAGAGGAACAGTTTCACATCCAGGAATTGGACTTGATATTGGATTAATTTATGAATGGCGCCCAAATTACCAAGACTACAAATATGAAATGGATGGAGAAACGGATTTATGGAGAAAGTCGAAAAATAAATACAAATTACGCGCTGGACTTTCTATCGTAGATATTGGATCTATTACTTATGATCGTGGACCTCTAAGTAATAGTTTTATCGCCAATGTAAATCAATGGAATGTTTCGGCGCTTAAATTTGATTCTCTTCCAATTCAAGCTTGGGATGATACTTTGAGAAATCGTTTCACATCTATTCCTGAAGGAAATTCATATAAAATGAACCTTCCAACGACAATTAGTGCACAAATTGATTATAATATATGGAAAGATTTTTACGTAAACTTCACAGGATCGTATGCTGTGCAATGGACAAAAAATGCTAATAAAGTTCATGACCTAACTTCAGTCAGCATCACGCCACGCTGGGATTACAAATGGTTTGGTGTAATGATGCCATTCGCATATAATCAATATAGAAATTTCACAACAGGGACTTGCGTTAGAATAGGTCCAATTATTTTAGGAACAAATGCACTTGCGCCTTACCTCAGTAAAAATAAAACCATCTATGGTGCTGATTTTTATTTCCAATTAAAACTTCCAGCTTTCTTTAAAGAACCAAAAGACAAAGACATGGATAAAGTTTCTGACAAGAAAGACCGTTGTCTTGAAACGCCTGGCATTTGGGAATTCTATGGTTGTCCTGATCGAGATGCTGACCACGTTGAAGATTCAAAAGATTTGTGTCCAGACGTACCTGGCTTGAAACAATACAACGGATGTCCAGATAGGGATGGCGATGGAATTATTGACACCCAAGATGCTTGTCCTGATATTCCAGGCATTGCTAAACTAAATGGTTGCCCTGATAAAGATGGCGATGGAATTACAGACAAAGACGACGATTGTCCAGATGTTCCTGGCCTACTAAAATTCAAAGGTTGTCCAGATAAAGACGAAGATGGAGTAATGGATAAAATAGATTTGTGTCCAGAAAAACCTGGTCCTCCATCCAACGAAGGTTGCCCTGAAATAAAATTATTACGCATTGACAATGCAGGAGCAACAGTACAAACATCAATTCAAGCAAAAGATGGCGGCTTCACTTACGAAAGCTTACCAAATGATTCCATTTGCATTTTCCGACTTGAAGGCGAAGAAGAGAAGACGATTGGAGTTAATGATGCAAGAGTAATTGTAAATGGTTCCTCCAAACGAGCAATTCGATCACAAGCAGACGGATTTTTCCGCTTCGATATTCCTAAGCCAATTGCTACTGGATTAAAAAGTTTGGTTGTCGATGATGTGGTTGTCTTATTGACTAAGGAAGAGCAAGTAGTTGTGAAAAAAGCATTTGATAATCTTGAATTTGAAACAAACAAGAATATCATTAATCCAACATCGGACATTGCTTTGAACGAACTCGCAGGCTTGCTTATGAAACATCCAAAATGGAAAATAAAAATAAGTGGCCATACCGATAATGTTGGTAAACCTGCCGTTAACATGACACTTTCCAAAAAACGTTCAGAAGCTGTGAAAAAGTATTTAATGGGTAAGGGAGTAACAGCTGAACGAATTGTCATAGATTTTTATGGCCAGACTCGACCAATTGCACCGAATACTACAGAAGAAGGTAGAAGTAAAAATCGACGAGTTGAAATGTTAATTATTGAGTAGAAAAAATTGAAATTATATTAAACGTGAGACTCAATATAAAAAAGTCTCACGTTTTTTTTAATAATTAAAATGGTAACAATAATAAATTTCGGGAGTAAAAAAACGCCTCTAATTGCGAGCGTCGTAGCAAGTTGTGGTAAAGAAAATCGTATTGTGAATTGGGATGATTGTATTGACGACGATTTAAAATCAGCTACAAAACTAATTTTTAGTGGGTCACCAACTATGTTTACGCAAGCCGACTTAGATCCCTACATTTCAAAATTTAGTTTCATAAAAAATGGTCAAATTCCAGTACTTGCAATTTGTTTCGGTCATCAACTGATGGGAATTCTTCATGGGGCAACAATTTTTCGAGGTGAGGAGGTGCGCACTGAAAACAAAATTCGTGTGCTAAAAAAAGACACGCTATTCGATGGTCTTTTCCCTACTTGTGAAATGAAAGAAGATCACACAGAGGGAATTTCGCTTCCTGCAGGATTTATTCATTTAGCAACATCAGCATCGTATACAAATGAAGCGATGAGGCACCCTACTCTTCCGTTATGGGGAGTTCAGTTTCATCCAGAAGTTTCTGGATCAAATGGAGAAAAATTGATTGGGAATTTTCTACGTTAATCCGATTTAAATATTCGTATTAAAATAAATAGAAATTTAGACCCGCTAATTATCTGCTTTTCTTTAATTGTATCAATTGTCCTGTTTTGGGCTGGGAGCCAACAGGTAAATTATTAAATTTATAAATCGATTTAACTTTCACTCCATAACGCTGAGAAATATCATAAACAGATTCACCTGGTTTAATAAGATGCGGCCCCTCCTTAGATTTTCTTTTCTTCGGTTGAATGTAAAGTAATTGACCGGGTATTAGCTTCGCATTTTTATCAAGGTCATTGTATTTATAAAGCTGCCAAACTCCCATGTCTAAGTCCTTCGCTATTTTCAAAAAAGAATCATTTGGCTTAACAGCAATGTATTTCACTTTGTTATTCAAAGAAATGGTACGGCTTGCTCCACCAGATGTTACTACCTGCTGTTCATTAACCTTTGCAACCACAACTATTAATGAAATATTTTCATCTATATCGTATGCAAAAAGTTTATACCGCTCAATAATAGCAATGAGTCGCTCTGCATAACGAGGATCCGTTGCGTACCCTGAAGTCTTTAACGTCCGCGCCCAACCTTTATAATCGGTTGTTTTTAATTCAAACAAAGCCGCATAGCGCTTTCTATCTTTTAAAAATCTAGAATGATCAACATAAGAATCATACACGGAAGGGTATTTTCTGAAACACTCATTAACGGTGTCATCGTCGGCAGTATAGGTTGCACCCGTCCAATCCTTATGACATTTTATTCCAAAATGATTATTTGCATAAACAGCTAATGCAGAATTCCCATTGTCAGATTCCAACATTCCCTGTGCGAGCGTAATGCTTGCGGGAACTTTAAACATTTGCATTTCTCTAATTGCATCGTCTTTGTATTTTTCAATATAACTCAGAGGAGTAGCTTTACGTTCCGATGGCTGCGCACGAATTCCTTCACTAGTAGAAATACAGAAAAGAAAAAAAAGAGAAATTAAAATCCTACACATCAATCCGTTTTTTACATCATTACAAATTTATATCCTTCACACTAAATTTCCATTAACGAATTTCTATACTATGAACATTCCTTTGTTAATTGAAGTATTTAACGATTTTAAAGCATATCGGAAACTTTCATTTCAATGCGTGAACGAATAGCCACCTGTATGAACAAAAAGAATATTTCCTTGACCTAAAAGACCCTGCCGTTTCATTTGGGAAATTGCAAACAAGGTTTTTCCTGAATAGATTTCATCTAAAGGCAAATCATATTGGTTCTTCAATTGAAAAATGAACTGTCTTAATTCAGGGCTCGATTTGCCATACCCACCTAAAGTAAAACCATGCTCAATGGTCCAATCGGCATGACTATTTTCGCATGCAAGATATTTTGCAACTTCCTTTTCCAAATATTCTTTTCCTTGCAAAACGGCTACACCAATTATTTTCTGATCCCTTTTTGCTGAAGAAATAATACCAGCCAACGTTGCTCCTGTCCCAACTGGACAAACAACCTGCAAATATTTTTCAGTTTCAAAAGAAAGTATTTCCTTACAACCTTTAACAGCGAGTTCATTTGCTCCTCCCTCATGAAGTAAATAAAATGGCCCATACTTTTCTAACAGACTATTTTGAAAATCAAGATTATTTCTTTCACGATATTGTTCGCGCGAGACAAAAATCAATTTCATGCCACAATTAGAGGCATATTCTAAAACCTTATTTGACATTTCTGTCAACTCGTCACCACGAATAATTCCTATTGTTTCAAAATTGTCTTTTTTTCCTAATGTTGCCACCGCGGCAATGTGATTTGAAAATGCGCCACCAAAAGTTAAGAGACGTTGGTGTCCTTGCCTTTTCATTTCCTGTAGATTATACTTTAACTTAAAATACTTATTTCCCCCAGTAATTGGGTCTGGCAAATCGAGGCGGAGTATGGAGAGCGAATCGTCACCGAAAAAATTATTTATTTTTTGAATTGTTGACACAAACAAATGTAGCCACAGAAATGTGCGAAATGCACGGGAATGATATCAATTTTTGTACGAAAATCTATTGTTAATCTTGCAATGTGTGGCTAATCTGTCACTAAATTTGCACATGGCAGTACCAGAAGGATTTCAACCAGGAGACTTTTATAAAACGGATGAGGGATATATCGTATTCACGGAACAGTATTTACTCCGTAAGGGATTTTGTTGCATGAACGGATGTAAACATTGTCCCTATCAATTCAATCCAGCCAAAGGACGAATTGACCCAAATTATGATAACCCCAATAATAAAAAGCAGTAATAATGGATTTGGCAATATTTCAAAAATTAATCCGACAAGGAATTCCTGATTTGCTTCCCGAATTAAAAGCTTTTGATAGCTCTTTGAACCATGCTCCAAAAAGAAAAAATATTCTTACTGTAGCAGAAAAAAAACTTGCACTCCGAAATGCGCTTCGATATTTTCCAAAAAAACACCACGCTTTACTATTGAAGGAATTTATTGAGGAATTGAAATCGTATGGAAGAATTTATATGTATCGGTTTCGTCCTGATTACAAAATTTATGCTCGACCAATTCATGAATTTCCATACCAGTGCGTTCAAGCTGGGGCCATCATGCACATGCTTTCAAATAATTTAGATTACGCTGTAGCGCAGCACCCACACGAACTAATTACCTATGGAGGTAATGGTGCTGTATTTCAAAATTGGGCGCAATACCTCCTTACAATGCAATACCTGTCAACAATGACAGAAGAGCAGACGCTGACGCTTTATTCAGGCCATCCAATGGGACTTTTCCCTTCTCACAAAGAGGCACCAAGAGTTGTAATTACAAATGGAATGATGATTCCTAATTATTCGAAACAAGAAGATTATGAAAAATTTAATGCGCTGGGAGTAACACAATACGGACAAATGACCGCAGGATCATTTATGTATATTGGTCCGCAAGGAATTGTACATGGCACTGCTATCACTGCATTAAATGCGTCCAGAAAAATTTCTAAAAACGAGGAAGATCGTAAAGGTAAAATATATGTCTCCTCAGGTTTAGGAGGAATGAGTGGCGCTCAACCTAAAGCTGGAAAAATTGCAGATCTTGTTTCGGTAATTGCAGAAATAAATCCGAAAGCTACTCACACGCGGCATTCACAAGGATGGGTTGATGAAGTTTATGATGACCTCGATAAATTAATTATACGCATCAAAGAATGTAAGATTGCTAAAAAAGGAATTTCCCTTGCTTACCAAGGAAATATAGTTGACTTGTGGGAAAAAATAGCAATTGAAAATTTGTTTATCGACATTGGTTCCGATCAGACTTCTTTACATAATCCATGTTCAGGTGGTTATTATCCTGTTGGCTTATCATTTGAAGATTCAAAAATAATGATGGCGGAAGAGCCCGAGAAATTCAAAGTTGCTGTTCAAGAATCTTTACTTAGACATGCAACAGCAATCAACACGATTGCAAAGCGGGGCATGTACTTTTTTGATTATGGAAATGCATTTCTCCTTGAAGCATCGCGAGCTGGTGCTGATATTTTAAAAACAGACGGGACATTTATTTACCCTTCTTATGTGCAAGACATTATTGGTCCAATGTGTTTTGACTATGGTTTTGGACCGTTCCGTTGGGTTTGTACTTCTGCTGATGCAAAAGATTTAGCAAAAACAGATTCATTAGCATTAGAAGTAATGCAGAGAATGAAAAAAAATGCACCAAAAGAAATTGCGGTACAACTTGATGATAATATCCAGTGGATTAAGGACGCGATGAAAAATAATTTAGTTGTCGGTTCGCAAGCTCGAATTTTATATGCCGATGCCGAAGGTCGAATTGAAATTGCAAGTGCCATTAACAAAGCAATTCGCGAAGGAACTATTTCTGCACCCGTTGTACTTGGCAGAGACCACCACGATGTATCAGGAACAGATTCTCCGTATAGAGAAACATCAAACATTTACGATGGCTCACAATTTACAGCAGATATGGCAGTACAAAATTTTGTGGGAGATGGATTCCGTGGCGCAACTTGGATTTCGCTACACAATGGAGGTGGTGTTGGCTGGGGAGAAGTAATTAATGGTGGCTTCGGTATGGTGCTCGACGGAACTGAAGACTCAGAAAGAAGATTACGTTCTATGCTATTTTGGGATGTAAATAATGGAATAGCGCGAAGAAGCTGGGCAAGAAACAAAGAAGCTATGTTTGCTATTGAAAGAGAGATGTTGCGTACGCCATTGCTACAAGTTACAATCCCCAATTTGGTTGATGATGATTTATTGAATGAAATAAAATAAAAAAATCATTCAGAAGAAAAATTAAGATTTTGAAAAAAGAAGTGCTTTTTGATCTATATTCAACAAATAACAGCAAATACAATGCGCTATAATTTAGGTGATAATGTAGCCACAAACCCTACCATATTG
>NSIF01000027.1 GCA_002737665.1 Flavobacteriales bacterium
TACCTGTTGCAACAATTCCTGAAATAATTGTAACTGCTGTAGCAGCAAATGAGCCATTCTTAATTAAAAGAGATGTTGTTGAAACTTCTGCCGCTTCTGATTTAGTTGTGTCAGAGCAAATCAATGAAGAGGAGCTTGCAAAAAAAATACAAAAGGACGAACAGCAGAAGAAAAATTTAGATCGTATTCAAAAATTGAAGGAACTAAGTTTGAAATTGAAAACACCAAAAGGTTTGAATGAAATGGAGCATGAGCCTGCTTACGTTCGTAAAAACATTAACCTGGAAAACGTTCCCCATTCTTCTGAATCTCAAGTTTCTCGTTATACATTAACAGAAAATGAAGAAAAGAAAATAGAGATTCGCCCTAATAATTCTTTCCTTCACGATCAGGTTGATTAAAGGCGAAATTTTTTCTTGATTTAGAAATAGGATAATTCCCAATTCTGATAGTTAATGAATATTGAGGAAAAAATTAATGCCGCTATCAAATCGGCAATGCTTGCAAGAAATGCAGGTCGGTTAGATGCGTTGCGTGCAATCAAATCGGCAATTCTTTTATTGAAAACATCTTCCGAAGGATTGTCTGAAGAGTCGGCAGCTAAAGCAATGCAGAAAGAGGTTAAAAAGAGAAGGGAGACAGCTGAAATATACAAACAGCAGAATAGAAATGATTTGAGTGATGTTGAGCTGTTTCAAGCAAATGTTATTGAGGAATATCTTCCCCAGCAAATAGGAGAGAGCGAGCTGCGGACTTCAATTGAAATCTTAATTGCTGAACTCGGGGCAACTTCTCCTGCTGATATGGGAAAGGTAATGGGAGCAGCATCAAAAAAATATGCGGGTCAAGCCGACGGTAAAATGGTTTCTTCCATTGTGAAGGAATTGCTTAGTAAAAATTAAGTGTTGAGTTAGTGTGTTGATAAACGTCGAGCTGTGTGTGGCTCGACGTTTTTTGGTTTAGTAAAAAATAAAAAGAGCGGTACCCAATTAGGAGTACCGCTCTTTACAAATTCTTAATTATTTATTTTCCAGAATAAATAATTTTCTTTGTGATAACATTGTCGCCAGACTTTATTTGTAATAAATAAATTCCTTCAGAAATACCTGTAGGTTCCCAGTTAATAGTACTTGTACCTGCTGGTACAATTCCGTTTTTTAATGAAGCAATTTGCTTTCCAGTTAAATCATATACAAGCATCTCAACGTGTTCAGATGTATTTGTGCTGAGGTTGATGTTGATGGCAGAATGAAATGGGTTAGGCGTTGCAGTTATATCTATTGCTAAGCCAGTTTGGTTTGCAATGCCAACGGTAGGAACTGCAATTTGAATACAATTGAACTCAAGACAACTTGTGTCTGCTACATCTGTATAAATCATACACAATAGGTAAGATCCCGCTACTGCATAGGTATGCGATGAGTTCTGTCCAAATCCTTGTGGGTTGCTATCGCCCCAATCATAAATATACATTGGAGCAATTGCACCACTGCCCGTTCCTGTAACTAAAATGGTTAAACCACTGTAAGTAACATTCGGTCCAGATGTAATTGTACATTGAGCAAATACTCCAATGTTGAATAGTAAAAAAGTTAAAATTGAAAGGGAGTAAATTTTTGTTTTCATAGATTCGATTTTTTAGTTTGGTAAATGTAAATAATAACTTTTTAGACTAAACACAAATATTCTATTAATGTTAAAAAATAATTATTTTTATTTTATTTTTTCAGTAAATTTTGATCAAGCAATGTTCCAAAAGGAACAAAATGCCCAACAGGAATAATTTCAAATTCAATCACTCCTGATTTAACCATTGGAAACGTTGCTAGAATAGCTTTGGCTTCAGCAACATTTTCTGCTTCTAAAACAAGTATAACCCCTGGTCGATCTTTCCGAAAATACGCTTCTCTTACAATGTCTTTTGAATACAACATCCATATATGAAGTGCTTCATGAATTACAACTCCGCGAATTGTTTCTTCAGTTGCCGTTGGAAGAATTCTGTCGATTGCAAAGAGTTTCATTTTAAAAATTTTAATTTAAGGTTACTCAGAACGAGGTTTTTGATCCGTTCCTTTTCTTGATAAATCAATAATAAATAACATTGCAAAAGGCATCGCATGAACGCCAGCAACAGCTGGCGGAAATCCGAAAATTACAGCTATAACCGTAAGCCCAATTGCTGCGCTCATGCCAATCAATGCCACTTTCCTCATTTTTGTCATTCGTTAAAGATAATAATATTAAAATACCCAAAAGAAAATTCCAAACCCCTTAAATTAAGGAATTTGGAATTTGTTAAGTTTAATTTGGTTTTTTTGCTTTACATCATTCCTTCCATTCCACCGCCACCTGGCATCGACATTGGTTTATCTTCTTTTATTTCGGAAAGGACACATTCTGTAGTGAGTAGCATTCCTGCAATGGAAGCTGCGTTTTCTAAAGCAACGCGTGTTACTTTAGTAGGGTCAATTACTCCAGCATCATACAATTTTTCATATTTTTCAGTGCGTGCATTAAACCCGTAATCTCCCTTTCCTTCACGTACTTTCTGTACAACAATACTTCCTTCTACACCAGCATTTGCACAAATCTGACGCAATGGTTCTTCTAAAGCGCGTTTTACGATTTGCATTCCTGTTGTTTCATCTTCATTTTCGCCTTTTAATTTATCAAGCGCATCTTGTGCACGGATGTAGGCAACACCACCTCCTGGTACAATTCCCTCTTCCACTGCAGCACGTGTTGCATGTAACGCATCGTCAACACGATCCTTTTTTTCTTTCATTTCAGTTTCGGTTGCTGCACCAATGTAAAGTACAGCTACACCACCTGCAAGCTTCGCTAAACGCTCTTGTAATTTTTCTTTGTCGTAATCAGATGTTGTGGATTCAATTTGTGCTTTGATTTGATTAACACGTGCAACAATATCAATTTTCTTACCTGCTCCGCCAACGATTGTTGTGTTGTCTTTATCTATTGTAATTTTTTCTGCTGTTCCAAGGAAATTTAATTCCGCTGTTTCTAATTTGTAGCCACGTTCTTCGCTTATCAATTGTCCTCCGGTAAGAATCGCAATATCTTCTAGCATTGCTTTTCTACGATCCCCAAACCCTGGAGCTTTTACAGCAGCAACGCGAAGTGAACCGCGAATTTTATTAACTACAAGTGTAGAAAGCGCCTCGCTGTCTACGTCTTCAGCAATAATTAAAACGGGCTTACCTGTTTGAACTGCCTTCTCTAAAATAGGAAGGAGCTCTTTCATGTTAGATATTTTTTTGTCGTAAATAAGAATCAATGGATTCTCAAGTACCGTTTGCATTTTATCAACATCAGTAACGAAATAAGCAGAAATATAGCCACGGTCAAATTGCATTCCTTCTACTACTTCAACTGTTGTTTCAGTTCCCTTTGCTTCTTCCACTGTAATTACACCTTCTTTTTTCACTTTCGCCATTGCTTGTGCAATTAATTTTCCAATAGCGTAATCGTTATTTGCAGAAATCGTTGCAACCTGTTCAATTTTCTGGTTATCATCGCCAACTTTCTTCGACATTTTTTTTAACCCTTCTACAACTGAAGCAACCGCCTTGTCAATTCCACGCTTCAAATCCATTGGATTCGCACCGGCCGCCACATTTTTTAAACCCGCGGTAACCATTGCCTGAGCAAGAACCGTTGCTGTTGTTGTACCATCTCCTGCAACGTCTGCAGTTTTCGAAGCAACTTCTTTCAACATTTGTGCACCCATATTTTCAATTGGATCTTTCAATTCAATTTCTTTTGCAACGGTCACTCCATCTTTTGTAATAATAGGTGAACCGAATTTTTTATCAATTACAACGTTGCGACCTTTTGGTCCAAGTGTAACTTTTACTGCATTTGCTAAAGCATCAACACCTCGTTTTAGTGCGTCGCGTGCTTCTAGATTAAAGGAAATATTCTTAGCCATTTTTTTTATTTTTAATAATTAAAATAATTTTGAATTAAATTATTGCGAAAATATCCGATTCGCGCATGATCAGGAATTCTTTCCCGTCAATTTGTACTTCTGTACCAGCATACTTTCCATAAAGTATAGTATCTCCAACTTTTACCGTCATAGGCTCGTCAACTTTTCCGTTTCCAACGGCAACAACTTTTCCGCGTTGTGGTTTTTCTTTTGCCGTATCTGGGATTATTAGTCCGCCTGCAGTTTTCGTTTCTGCCGGTGCAGCTAGAACAACGACTCTGTCTGCAAGTGGTTTGATTTTTGGGTTTGCCATTTTAATAGATTTTGAATTAGTTATTTATTACTTGTTGTTTGCTTCGCGAAAAATATGCCATTGCGCCAATTAAATATTTTTTTGACAAACTTTCCGTTTTCAGTGACATGTAGTCTGTTGAAAAGAAATGACAGATCAAATTATGCTATTGAAGACAGTTTCAATATTTTTAGAATTAACCTTAGCGCTCTGAAGGTGTAGGTTTAACTGGAGTCGCTTTAGCGGGTGGGGGAGTTCCTCCTCCAAGTTGATTTGGCGCACTAGTAGGTGTTGTTTGGTCAAAATCAGCAGCTTTATCTTTTGTTGTAGAAGTTTCTGATGGGCCAGAGCCTCCTTGCTGTTTTCCAATGCTAACGGTTGCAATACTGAAAATAAATAGTAATACAACTAAAGTCCAAGTTGCTTTTTCAAGAAAATCAGCGGTACGACGAACGCCCATTACTGCGGTGCCAGCTGAAAAGTTTGATGCTACACCACCTTTGGGATTTTGAATTAAAACGGCAAGTATTAGTGCGATGCAACAAATTACTATGAGTACGGAGAGTATAGCTGACATTTTTTATAATTTTATTTAGGTGTTCGCTTCAATTCTTCAATAAGGGCTGCAAAGTAAACGTTTTTTTCTGGAAATTTCAAGGAAAGCTTTTGATAAGCACGTATTCCTTTTGAAATATTACCTTGTTTAACATAGATTTTTGCAAGCGTTTCAGTAATAAATTCATCGCTGTCTTGGACACTTTTTTTAGCCATATTAATAGGATTAAAAAAGCCAGCTTTATTTTGTTGAATTCGAGGTTGTTCTTGGATAAATTTATCCACTAAGTCATCTTTAATTGGTTGTTTTTCAGGCAATACCTCGGTAATTAAAGGGCCGCTGATTTGTTTTAACCAAGAGCTAAATGTAACCTCTTCTTGAGGACTATTTTCAACTTTTATTGCTTCAATTATTAGGGGCTCAGCAGGATTTGTTTCGGGCTTTCTTTTATGCCCTAATTCCTCAAGGCTTGGCAGGGTATCATCAACTTCTAGTTCTATCGAAGAATTGATAGCTTCTCGAATAATTTCCTGCGAAACAGCGTCCTGCGGAATGTTTAGATTTTCACTTGGTAGTGTAGAAACTTCAGGTGTTTCTTGCGCAAGAACTTTTATTTCCCAATTTTCTACTGTGTCAATTTCATTGCTTTCTTCGTCATTTTCGTAAATGTCATCTGCATCTCCTGGCTCCACTAAAACATAAAGTAATGTGTTAATTTCATCGGCAGCACTTGGTAGTTCTTCTTTTTTAGTTTCACTAGCTGTTGAGTTTTTCTTTTCTTTTTCTTTTTTTAACTCTTCAATTCTTTTTGCTAGAATTTCTGCAGGAGAATTTTGCCAATGATGCAATAACTGTAATTGTCGCAACATTCCAGATTCCCATTCGTCCTCATCTTTAATAAATTTTTTCTTAGGGAATTCAGGTTGAATTACTTCAGCTTCTATATTCCCCAAATCTTTTTCAGTCTGTAATTTAGACTCAACATGATTTTCGTTAACAAGAGTTGTCGTTTCTTTCGCTACTTGTTTTTTAGTGATTAGTTCGTAAAGAACTTTTCTATTTGTAGCATGGGCTGCCGCAATTTTTAATTGATTGTTATAAAGGAAACTATTTTCATTATGCAAACTTTTAATATACAATAAGTGTGCGGTTTGAAAGTATGGAAATGTTTGCGTTAATGTATCCAATTGGGCAGTCGCTTCCTTACCCATCACCACTGGGTCTTTCATCCAACTAATGAGTTGTTGTGTATTCATTTACCAGGCGTTGATGGATTTATTCATTATATCTTGTACCAATTGATCCGCAATTTCTTTTAATAACTGATCTTCAACAGCAGAAAGGTTTTGTGAACTTTGAAAATCAGAAAAGCGCGTAAACAAACTTTCAAAATTATATTTCTCATCCACACTATCTGTGTATTTCACATTTACAGTTACACTTAGCCTGTTTACTGTTGCTTCATTATTTCCACCGCCTTGAATTGCAACAGGTGCAACAGCATAACCCGTTATCGTTCCTTCGTAATTTAAATCGCCCTTCTTTGCAATTGATATTAATCGAGTTTGACGTTGTATTGCATCCCTCATTGCTTCCGAAATTGTTTGAGGAAATGTAGCTTTCGTTAATGCTGCAGAATTTGTAAACATTAAAATGGAAACAGTTACGCTGTCATCAAATTTTCGCCCGCCTGAAAAATCATATTTTACCTTGCAGCTCGAACTTTGTAACAAAAGTAGGAGCAGGGATGGTGCAAGAAAAAGTTTTAAAAATCTCATCCCGTAATATTGTATTCGTTTATTTTTCTGTATAATGTTCGTTCGGAAATACCAAGTTCTTTAGCAGCATTTTTTCGCTTTCCATGGTGTTTTTCTAACGCCTTTGCAATCAATTCGATTTCTTTGTCCTGCAAGGATAACGAATCTTCTACAACTTCTTCATCTGCTTGAAAATCTTCATTCGAATCTTTCCAGGTCGGACTGTGTATTACTACAGAATCACCAGGAGGCACAGCAGGTGAATTTGTTTCAGCAAAATGTTTTTGAATTAAAGGTGCATTGTGTGCTAAAATTTCTTGTGTTATTCTGCCTCCGTTTTTAATCAACTGCATGGTGAGTACCTTTAAGTCGTTTAGTTCTTGTCGCATTTGTTGTAAGAGTTGGAAAAGAAATTCACGTTCACGGGGGTCACTCGTTTCAGATTCTCCACGGGCCAGAACTGGCATATTGGTCGCTGAATTTTTGTAATCAGGTAAATACTTACTCAATGTAGTAAGATCTATTTCTCTGCTTTTTTCAATAATCGAAAGCTGCTCCGTTACGTTTTTTAACTGGCGAATATTTCCATGCCAGTAATAACTGGTCAACATTGCTTCGGCATCTGGCAAAAGTTTCACAACAGGCATTCTGTATTTTGCAGCAAAATCAGCAGCAAATTTCCGAAACAACATATAAATATCCTGTCGGCGATCACGCAGGGGTGGAAGTGTAATTGGAACAGTATTCAAGCGATAATATAAATCCTCCCTAAATTTTCCTCTTGCAATTGCATCCATTGGATTTACATTGGTAGCAGCCACAACTCGCACATTTGTTTTCTGGACTTTCGAAGAACCTACGCGAATAAATTCTCCGGATTCTAAAACTCTGAGTAGTCTCGCCTGCGTTGCAATTGGCATTTCTGCAACTTCGTCAAGAAAAATTGTTCCTCCATCCGCTACTTCAAAGTATCCTTTACGTGCCTCATTGGCTCCTGTGAATGATCCTTTCTCATGTCCGAATAATTCTGAGTCAATGGTTCCTTCTGGAATTGCACCACAGTTAACTGCTATGTAAGGTCCGTGTTTACGCGCACTCAAATGATGGATTATTTTTGGAAAAACTTCTTTTCCAGTTCCACTTTCACCTGTAATTAGAACAGAAAGATCCGTTGGCGCCACTTGCACAGCAATATCAATAGCACGATCTAATGCAGGCGTGGTACCAATAATTCCGAAACGAAGTTTTATTTCTTGAATAGTCATTTATTAAAATCTAATTCACATTTTCTTATTTGGTTGCTTAAAGGATTTGCAGATTTTAAACTGCTTTTCCAATGAGCGTTGTTTTCGTGCATGCGTGCACAAAAACATTTGCATAATTTCCAAGCTGGCTATTTACACTATTCGTTTTTGGAAACACAACAACAATATTTTGAGAATTTCTACCTGCCCACATCTCCGAAGAGCGCTTTGATGTACGTTCAATCAAAACTCGATGCGTTTTATTCAAATGTATTTTTGTTTTTTCTTCCGATAATTTTTTCTGTAATTCAATCACTTCCGCCAATCGACGTTTCTTGACTACTTCTGGAACATCATCATCAAACTTTCGTTCCGCCGCAGTATTTGGTCTCTCTGAATAAAAAAACATAAAAGAAAAATCATATCCAACCCATTCCATCAACGACAAGGTTTCTTTGTGATCTTCTTCCGTCTCGGAACAAAATCCAGTAATTATATCTGCTGAAATTCCACATTCAGGAAGAATTTTTCGGATTGAAAGAATTCTTTCCATATACCATTCTCTAGTATATCCACGATTCATCGCTTCTAAAATTCTTGAGCTACCACTTTGTACTGGTAGGTGAATGTTCTTGCAAATATTTTCATGTTTCGCCATCACATGCAAAACATCATCTGTCATATCTTTCGGATTGGAAGTACTGTATCGTACGCGTAAATCAGGATTTACTAAAGCAACCATTTCCAATAATTGCGAGAATGTTGTTGCATTGGAGCGCTGCTCAGCTGTTAATATTTCTTTTTTTAATCCTCCACCAGCATAGATATATGAATCTACATTTTGTCCAAGTAATGTAATTTCTCGATACCCTTTTTCAAAAAGATCTTTTGCCTCTTCAATAATACTTTTAGGATCTCTTGAACGCTCTCTACCGCGTGTAAAAGGAACAACGCAGAAGGAACACATATTATCACACCCTCGCATGATACTGATGAATGCAGTAACACCATTTGAATCCAGACGAATGGGTGTGATATCAGCATAAGTTTCTTCTTTTGACAATATAACATTCACGGCTTTTTGACCGCTTTCTACTTTGGAAAGTAAATTTGGAATATCCCTGTATGCATCTGGCCCAACAACAAGGTCAACTAGTTTTTCTTCTTCTATAAATTTTTCTTTTAACCGTTCGGCCATACAGCCAAGAACGCCAATCACTAATTCGGGTTTATTTTTTTTTGCTTTTTTAAAGTCTGTTAAACGCTGTCGAACTCTTTGCTCTGCATTTTCACGAATGGAACAGGTGTTTACGAAAATTACATCCGCATCATTAAAGTCTTTTGTTGTAACAAATCCATCATTTAATAAAATGGAGGCAACAATTTCAGAATCTGAAAAATTCATCGCACAACCATAGCTTTCTAAGTAAAGCTTACGTTTTCCTTCCTTATTACCTTCAAGGATTAATACTTCCCCTTGGCGATTCTCGTCAATGATTTTTACTGAATTATCCATTCTTTATTTTGTTCGGTTCTAAAAGCGCTGCAATTTACCATAATTTGAACTAACTGCCAAAATGTCACGTTTTTTAACATATTCACAAAAAATATTTTTTTTAATAATTTTTTAGCCCTTTTATACAATGAGTTTGTCTTATTTAATCAACATCAAAAAAAAATCGGATTTGGAAAGTTGGAAAAGAAATGATTTTCTTTGCGCCGTCCAAATTCAAAATATTAACCCAGCTTTAGGTTTTTGTGCATTTGATAAGAGCAATAATTTAGTTTGGGTCAACTATTTAAAGTTTAAACGAGAAAAATTTCAAAACTACAAATGGCGAAAAACCTTGTGATCGTTGAGTCTCCAGCAAAAGCTAAAACAATAGAAGGATTTCTTGGAAAAGATTTTTTGGTTAAGTCCAGCTTCGGGCATGTCCGTGATTTAGTAAAAAAAGGGGTTGCAGTAGAGACGAATAATAATTTTTTACCGAAATATGAAGTTTCAGTTGAAAAGGGAAAAGTCGTTGCAGAATTAAAAAAGTTATCCAAAGAAGCTCAGGTTGTTTGGTTGGCAACAGATGAGGACCGAGAGGGAGAGGCAATTTCATGGCATTTGGCTGAAGCTTTAAATTTAGATGAAAAAAAGATTAAGAGAATTGTTTTTCATGAAATTACAAAAGGCGCTATTCTTAATGCGATTGCAAATCCTAGGTCCATCGACAAGCATTTAGTGGATGCCCAACAAGCACGTCGCATTCTTGACCGACTAGTTGGGTTTGAATTATCTCCAATCCTTTGGAAAAAAATAAAACCTTCGCTTTCTGCTGGTAGAGTACAAAGTGTTGCCGTGCGTTTAATTGTTGAGCGAGAACGTGAAATATCGACTCACAATTCTATTTCGTCATATAAAGTTTCCGCACTATTTATTTCGAACGGAAATAATTTTAAGGCGGAATTAAAAACTAATTTCAAATCAGCACAGGACGCCCGTGCATTTTTAGAAAAATGCAAATCAGCTACATTCACAATCTCTTCACTTGAGGTAAAACCAGCGAAAAAAACACCGTCTGCACCTTTCACCACTTCTACTTTACAACAAGAAGCATCTCGTAAATTAGGATATTCTGTTAAGCGGACGATGATTGTCGCACAGCGATTATATGAAAGTGGAAAAATCACTTACATGCGTACAGATTCCGTAAATCTTTCTGAGACTGCATTGGAGCAAGCACGGACCACAATTGGTAAAAATTACGGTTCAAAATATATTAATATCCGTACTTTCAAAAATAAAAGTAAAGGCGCGCAGGAAGCACACGAGGCAATTCGTCCAACTTATTTGGAATTCCCTACCGTCGATAGTGAACGTGACGAAGCACGTTTGTATGAATTGATTTGGAAACGTACAATTGCATCGCAAATGGCTGATGCGGAGTTGGAAAAAACGACAGCTATTATTTCAATATCTACAACAAATGAAAACTTTGTTGCACAAGGCGAAGTAATTAAGTTCGATGGTTTTTTAAAGGTTTATTTAGAATCTTCTGACGATGAGGAGGAAGATGAAAATAACGAAACAAAAGAGGGGATGTTGCCACCTCTTAAAATGGGGCAGAACCTTGAGGTAAATAAAATTACTGCTACACAAAGGTTTACTCATCATCCAGCACGATTTACAGAGGCAAGTCTTGTTAAAAAGTTAGAGGAATTGGGAATTGGTCGCCCATCAACTTATTCGCCCACAATTTCAACAGTTCAAGATCGTGGCTATGTTATAAAAGAAGACAGGGAAGGTACTCCTCGTAAATATGATGTGTTAACATTGTTGAGTGGTAACATTACGGAAGCCGTTCAACAAGAAAATACAGGAGCAGAAAAATCTAAATTATTTCCAAGTGATATAGGAATGGTTGTAACTGATTTTTTGAAATTGCATTTTCCAAACATTATGGATTATAATTTCACAGCAAAAGTGGAATTGGAATTTGACGATATAGCAGACGGTAAAGTGCAGTGGCAGGATATGCTAGAGTCTTTTTATAGACCATTTCATAAAACAGTAGAAACAACTGAGGAAAAATCGGAGCGGGCAAGCGGAGAACGTTTGCTTGGGGTGGATCCTCAATCCGGAAAAAATATTTACGCTCGTATTGGCCGATTTGGTCCTCTTGTTCAAATTGGAGAAGCGGATGAAGTGGAAAAAAAATTCGCAAGCTTGAAAAAAAATCAACGTCTTGAAGGGATTACTCTTGAAGATGCGCTTGAGCTTTTTAAGCTTCCTCGGATTGCAGGTCAGTTTGAAGGAAAAGACATGAAAGTTGCAATTGGTCGTTTTGGTCCTTATATTCAACACAACAGTGCGTTTTTTTCCATTCCAAAGGAAGATGACCCTTTGAAAATTTCGAATGAACGGGCTATAGAAATTATTTTAGCAAAGAGAAAGTCTGATGCAGAAAAAGAAATAAAAGCATTTCGAGGTGAAGGACGCGATGATATTCGAGTTTTGAATGGACGTTGGGGCCCCTATTTTTGCATTGGGAAAAGTAATTATAAGATACCAAAGGATAGAGAACCTATTTCATTGACGCTAGCCGAATGCCTTGCTCTTGCTGAGGATCAGGAAAAAAACATGCCTCCGTTTAAGCGTGCTTTGCTTGCAAAAAAAGCAGCTCTCGAAGCAAAAAAAGCTCCTAAAGGGAAAAAGCCAGCTGCGTTGAAAGTTTCTGCTACGAGTCAAGTATCTAAACTGAACAAGACACCTGTAGGTAAAAAAACGGCAATCAAGAAACCTGCGAAAACAACAGCTCGGGTTGTCAAGAAAAAAGCAAAATCAAAGAAAAAGTAATTTTCTATTCGCATACATTTGTTAAAATCTTACGAAATCTGAAATGAGCCAATCTTTAGACTTTAGCGAATTTTTTGAGCCCGTAAATACAGCGCTGACTGACTTGGATGCAAATTTACTTGCAACTCAATTCGGGCAGTTGTTGCGTAAAAACACAACCGAAAGTGGTTGGCCAAATTTGGATGGTGTTCACCTTGTTTTTATTGGAATAAGAGAAGATCGCCGCTGTATAAATAATAAGGGAACTGCGTTAGCGCCCAATGCTGTTAGAAAAAACTTATACTCGCTTTTTCAAGGCGATTGGCAATTACAGATGGCTGACTTAGGTGATATTTGTGCGGGTTTTACTCCTGAAGACACTGACTATGCACTCAAGATCGTTGTTGGTGGATTGCTTAAAAAAAACATTATCCCTATTGTTATTGGAGGAGGCCAAGACCTAACCTTTGCACAGTATCTTGGTTATGAAAAATTGGAGCAAACGGTCAACATTGTTTCAATTGATTCTCAATTTAATCTTGGCTCGGCGGGGGAAGAATTAAATTCTAAATCTTTTTTGAGTAAAATTATTTTACAACAGCCGAATTATCTTTTCAATTTTTCAAATATTGGATACCAAACTTATTTTGTAGAGCAATCGGGTTTAGATTTGATGCAGAAATTGAATTTTGACATTCATCGATTAGGTCAAGCGCGTTCTAAAATGGACGATGTTGAGCCAATTATTCGTAACGCTGATTTGGTTTCATTTGATATTGGTGCTATACGGCAGAGTGAGGCGCCTGGCAATGCAAACGCGTCTCCAAATGGTTTTTTTGGAGATGAAGCTTGCCAGCTTTCACGGTACGCAGGAATTTCTGATAAGTGTACTTCCATTGGAATTTACGAGTTGAATCCTGAGTTTGATCCCAATAACCTTACTTCGCATTTAGTTGCTCAGATGGTTTGGTGTTTTGCAGATGGTTTTTACAATCGAAAAAAAGATTTTCCATTTGCTGATATTTCAGATTACACACGTTATAGGGTTTTTCTTAAGGATCATAAACACGAAATTATTTTTTATAAATCATCAAGGAGTGATCGTTGGTGGATGGAGGTTCCATATCCTCCAAACCAAAAGTTAAGATTCGAACGCCACGCGCTTGTGCCTTGCAGTTATTCAGACTATGAGGAGGCTTGTAAAGAGGAGATGCCCGACAGGTGGCTTCAGACTTTCCAAAAGTTATGTTAAAAAGCGATTTATTTCACCAAAAAATAATTTGTAAAGTAGAAATGTATGACTATCTTAGCGCCTTGTGAAAAATAGCCACATTTTAAACATGTGGATAAATGTATAGTTTATATGAAAAAAATAATTACAGTTTTTTGCTTTGCGTTCTGTAGTACTGCGGCTTTTTCGCAACAGGACCCCCAGTTTTCGCAATACATGAATAACAAACTATTCATGAATCCAGCATATGCTGGTATGCGACAAGCTTTGTGTGTTACCACTCTAGGTCGCCAGCAATGGCAAGGCTTTGACGGTTCTCCTAAAAGTTTGGTTTTCTCTGCTGATTATTTTGCACCAGCTATAAAGGGCGGCATAGGTATTAATATATTGTCTGACAAACTGGGATTTGAAAGTAATTTAGCTTATAGGTTAAATTATTCTCTTCACGTTCCTCTTGGCGGCGGTGTTTTAGGTATAGGTCTTGAGTTGGGTGCATTGAGTAAGCGATTAGGGCCAACTGGAACAGCTTCTTGGTTAGCAACATCTACATGGCAAAACGACCAAGCTATTCCGCCACAATTGAAGCAAACAATATTTGATTTTGGTTTTGGTCTTTGGTACCAGCGTCAAAATCTTTGGTGTGGACTTTCTTCAACACATTTACCAGCAGGTACAATGTCAGGGAATTCTTCTGCAATTGGTTTTCCACCGGTTTCATTTCCTTTAACTTATCAAATTGCAAGACACTATTTTATAACAGGGGGCTATAATTGGAACATTAATGGTGGGGACTGGGAACTACGCCCGTCCTTTCTAGCAAAGTCTGACGCAACCATTACATCAGTTGACCTAAATGTAACAGCTCTTTTCAATCAACGTTTCTGGGTTGGAGCTTCCTATCGCTTTCAAGACGCTATTGTACCAATGGTTGGTTTTATGTTACCCAACTCTAAGGCTACGTCTAACGAAATGCCTGGTGGAGGTTTAAAAATTGGTTTTGCGTATGATTACACCACTTCAAACCTTAAAAGTTATAATGATGGGTCTTTCGAGCTGATGATAAACTATTGTATGCCTATTGTAATTCCACCTCGCCGACAAGGTCATGGAGATGTTAGGATTTTTGATTAGGGTATAGAATTTAGAACAGCGTAACTTTAATTTGATAATTGCGTAAAAATCTGTCATTCTTAGTCAAATCCTCGTATTTTTGCGAGATTTTTTTCAAGTAGGACAATTTATGAAATATTGTTCTCGTTATAGTGCACTAATACCAATTGTAAGTTAGTCAAGGAAACATTAAAGGAGGCATAAATGAAACGATTATTAGTTGTTGTAGGCTTTGTAGCCATTTTATTGCTTAATTCCTGTGAAACAGAGAATGGGCAATTGATGGGTGTTCAAGCTCGTCCCGAGTGGTATCCATTGGATCCGTTTGGAATGTTATATTGTCCATTGGGCGCATACACTATGGGGCCAAGTGACGAGGATATTCCTTATGCTCATACTACAAAATCAAAAACGGTTACTGTTCAATCGTTTTATTTGGACCAAACCGAGATATCAAATAATGAGTATCGGCAATTTGTCTATTATGTACGCGATTCACTAGCTCGTAGGTTATTAGCAACCAATGGCTTCGAGGACGATTACCTCATTCCAGAGGAGGCTTGGTTAGGTTATGAGGATAATGGTCCTCGTTTCGTTAATGATGATATGCCACAAGACCCTTATTTACCTTTAAATTGGCAGGAAGACGTGCATTGGGAAGCTACTGATCCTGATTATAAGGCAGCTCTTAACGACATGTATTTGCCAGCAGAGGAGCGTTTTTGGCATCGCAAGGAGATTGATACCCGTAAATTAATTTATGAGTATTATAGAATCGATCTACGCACTGCAGCTCAAAAAACTAATCGATACATTCCTAAAACTACTCCTAATTCTTCCGAAAACGGTCGTTTAGTACCTACACGCGATCAAGGAAATTATGATGTTACATCGCGAAGAGTTACGAAACAAGGTGTTGACAGAAGTGTGTTTATTATAAAGGATGTAATTAATGTATATCCAGATACGCTAGCTTGGGTTCATGATTTTTCATACTCTTATAATGAGCCTATGGCCAATATGTATTTCTGGCATCCTTGTTATGATGACTATCCTGTTGTTGGTGTTACTTGGAAACAAGCTCGTGCCTTCACCGTTTGGCGCACACAATTACTAAATGTATTCCTTGAAGGAAGTGGACAGGTTGCGGTTCAAGATTACCGTTTGCCTACAGAATCTGAGTGGGAATATGCAGCTCGTGGCGGACTTCAATTAAGTCCTTATCCTTGGGGTGGTCCTTATATAAGGAATGCACGTGGTTGTTTCTTAGGAAACTTTAAACCAATGCGTGGTTCTTATATAGACGACGGAGGAATTCACACGGTAAAAATATTTTCCTACAACCCGAACAACTGGGGATTCTATTGTATGGCAGGGAATGTTGCTGAGTGGACCAGTTGCGCGTTTGATGAGTCTACATACGATTTTATGCATGACTTAAACCCTGATTATCAATACGAGACCAGTGTAATGGATGAGGCAGTTAACAACACGGTTCTTTGTCGTAAAGTAATTCGTGGAGGTTCTTGGAAAGATGTTGGTTTTTATCTTCAGACTAGTACAAAAACTTACGAATACCAGGATACCGCTAAGTGTTATGTTGGATTCCGTTGCGCTATGACATTCCTTGGCCGTTCTAAAGACGACGATTTATAAAATTACAATCAATTCAAATCTCTAATTATTAATTTCTAAAATAAAAACAACAATGAGCGATAAGACAAGCATGTTCGAAACTAAAAAATGGAAGTTATTTATGGCAAAACTTTACGGTTTTGGAGCAGCTGTAGTAATTGTAGGAGCACTTTTCAAGATTCAACACTGGCCTGGTGCAGGTCCCATGTTGATTCTTGGTCTTGGAACTGAAGCGGTTATCTTTGCATTTTCTGCGTTTGAACCAATACATGAGGAATTAGATTGGGCTTTAGTTTATCCAGAGCTTGGCGGTATGACAGAGGAACAAAAAAACATGGAGTTGGGCGAGGGGGGAGAAGATTTGTCGCTTACACAACAATTAGATAATATGTTAGAGGAGGCCAAAATTGGGCCAGAACTTCTTGAAAGTCTTGGTGCAGGTATGCGCGGCCTTTCTGAAAGTGTAACTAAGATTGGTGATATTGCTGATGCAAGTGTTGCATCTAAAGAATTTACAGATAATATTTCAAAAGCTACAACAAGCGTTGACCAGCTTTCACAGACTTACCAGCGTGCGAGCGACAGTGTAAGTTCTTCAGTGGATCAGTTGGCGGGGGCTTATTCCCGAGCGTCAAAAACACTCGAAACTTTAGCTATTGCAAATGATGATTCAATAACTTATAGCGAGCAATTGGGAAAGGTTTCTAAAAATCTTTCTGCTCTTAATGCTGCTTATGAGTTACAATTACAGGGTTCAAACGACCACTTAAAAGCAACAAATTCTCTTTACGAAGGAATCAACACAGTCCTTACAAACTTGAATGAGTCAGTTGATGATACTCGCAAATACCGTACAGAGATTAACAGTCTTGCTACAAATTTAGAAGCACTTAATACTGTGTATGGCAATATGCTTACAGCAATGAACGTTCGTAAGTAAAAACTAGTTAACCAAAGTATTCACACTATAAAGAAGGAGATTTTAGAAAATGTCAGGTGGTAAACAGACTCCAAGGCAAAAGATGATCGGTATGATGTACTTAGTACTGACTGCTCTTTTAGCTCTTAATATTTCAAAGGAAATTATCAATGCTTTTATTACGATTGACGATGGTTTGAAACTCACGAACGCAAACTTTGACAAAAAGAATGAGATGACCTATATGGCTTTTGCTAAAGCGTATGATCTCGATAAGGTAAAAGCAAAGGTTCCGTATGAGAATGCGATGAAAGCAAAAAAATTGTCAGCCGATCTTTGTACCTATATCACTGGAATTAGGGGTAAAATGGTTGGGCTTTCTGCTGGTTTTGATGCTTCATCAAAGGTTGGAGACACATTACGACTAACGCTTTTGGAGAAACCAGATGATTACGACAATCCAACTAATTTTATGATTGGTAGCGATCCTGCAGATGTAACTGGAGAAGCCAAAAAGTTAAAGGAGACACTTATAAAATATTATGCGAATCTTGAAAATTTGCTTCCAGAAAAATCCCAGAAAAACTTTGCTGCTCGAATTAAACCATCTATACCAACCAAAGAGGTTTATTCTGCAGAGCATGAGAAAATGATTTCTTGGGAGTGGTACAATTTTTACCATGCACCTATTGTAGCTGCTATTGCTCAAATGGATCGTATTATAAATGACGTGAAAAATGCTGAAGGTGATGCTGTAAATGAATTGTTTGCATCTGTTAATGCGTCAGATTTTAAATTTGATAAATTAACAGCTAAAGTTGTTGCTCCAACTAGTTATGTATTCACAGGCGATCATTACACTGCTGATGTGTTTGTTGCAGCGTATAATTCAACTCAGAATCCTGTAATTTATCTTGGTGAATTTGATTCCATAAAACCGTATAAATTATTATCTGGAACTATTGATTCAACTTCTGTAAAAGTAGTTTCAGGTTTGGGTAAATATGATGTGCAAGCTAGTGGTACTGGACTTCAAAAGTGGGCTGGTTTAATTCGTGTTAAAAAGCCAGATGGGGCTTTTGAATCTTATCCTTTTAAAGGAGAATATATGGTTGCTGCACCTTC
This sequence comes from Flavobacteriales bacterium, assembly GCA_002737665.1. Classification (GTDB taxonomy): domain Bacteria; phylum Bacteroidota; class Bacteroidia; order Palsa-965; family Palsa-965. Next base: position 18,146 of record NSIF01000027.1, read on the forward strand.
TGCTGCAATTTTTCTAGAGAAAATGAATGTGTTTTATATTGGTGTAGATAATCCGATCACGATTTCTGCTGCTGGTGTGGCACCAAGTAATCTTTCTCCAAGTCTTACAGGAGGAACAATGAGAGCAAATGGTAAGCCCGGTTCATATATTGTAAATGTAACCGCTGGAACTGAGGCGACATTAAATATTGGAGCAAAGTTAAATGGAAGCAACAAATCAATGGGCAGTTTCAAATTCCGTATTAAGCGTGTGCCAGATCCAGTTGCGTATGTTGGATCACTTAAGGCAGATGGATCAATGACCAAATCTGAGTTAATGGGCCAAGCTGGTGTATTTGCGAAAATGGAAAATTTTGATTTTGACTTGAAATTTAGTGTTATTTCATTCGTTTTATCAATTAGTATTAATGGCGTATTCGTTGAGAAAAAATCGATGGGACCTGGAATAACACCTGAAATGAAAACAATGATGGGTGGAGCAAAACCAGGAAACAGAGTTTTCTTTGAACAAGTAACAGTAAAGGGTCCCGATGGAACTCTTCGTAAAATACCAGGTGTAAATATTAAGGTTAAATAAATTAAATTCCTGAGGAGGGATCTACCATGAAAACGACAAAGTTTATATTGGTTACAATTTTAATGATTTTAGCTATTGACTCAGTCAAAGCTCAAGTTATTGACCCATCAATTTTTCCTGATCAAGTTTTTCTTCGTGAAAATACGATGACCCGGAAGCCAATTCCTTACATCTATGTTCGTGAATCGGATGTTATGTGGTCTAAGCGTGTTTGGCGCACACTTGATCTTCGAGAGAAGTTTAATCACCCTCTTTATTATCCTGAGACAAGAATAAATAATCGCGCAAGTCTTTATGATGTTATCAAACTTGCTCTGCTTGAAGGAACAATTCAAGCTTTTGATAATCCAGCAATGGATGATGAGTTTAAAGTAAAGATGTCTAAAGCGACTATCGAAGGAATATTTACAGTTTGGGATTCAACTCGTCAGGTAGAAGATCCTAATAACCCAGGAACGTATATTCTAGCGCCTTTGGCTACTGATCTTAACTCTAACAATATCAAAGCATATTGGATGAAAGAAGATTGGTTCTTTGATAAACAACGTTCAGTTATGGATGTACGTATTTTGGGACTTTGCCCTATGAAAGAAAAAGCAGATCCTGGTTCGGGCGAGATTATTGGTTACTCTCCAATTTTCTGGGTTTATTTCCCACAGTGCAGACCTATTTTTGCTAAGAGTGAAGTTTTTAATACGAAAAATGATGGTGAACGTCGATCGTTAGATGACCTTTTTTGGAAACGAATGTTTGCATCTTATATTCACAAGGAATCAAATGTTTATGATCGCCCAGTTATCGTTTATTCTACTGGTATAGAAGCACTTTTAGAGTCAGATCGAATTAAGTCTGACATCTCTACAATCGAGCATAATTTGTGGCACTTATAATCGAAATACTATTTAAAAAAAATCCCTCTATTTTAGAGGGATTTTTTTTGCATTAATTTATTTAATGATCTTCAGTGACTTTTTAATAGTGTTGGCTTTATTCTTTAGAAGGACTCAAAAAGAGTCTTTTATTAACGAAAGGAGAAACCTATGAAAACTTTTCTAAACCCTCCACAAATCGGAGCAAATGCTTTACCCGTTAAAGCAAAAATAGTGTGTGTCATCGCATTGTTTTTTTTAGCATCATTTCTTAGAGCACAGCTGGTGTTGGAACCGCCCTCCGAAACATTTTACAAAAAAGAACTTACTATTGCCCGCAAAGTGAATGGATATATTCCGATTAGGGAGGCAGATGTGATTTGGGCAAAAAGAGTTTATCGTAAAATTGATTTACGCGAAAAATTTAATCAGTCGCTTTACTATCCTGACGTACCAACGCTCAGTAATAAGAGTTTATTTGATGTGATAAAACAAGGCATATTAGCTAAAGAAATTTATGCTTTTGATAATCCTGTTTTTGATACAGAATACAAAACCAAAATGTCTCAAGAAGACCTTGAGAATTTATTTTTCCCTAAAGATTCTACGCAAGTAGAAGACCCATACCAGCCTGGAACGTTTGTAGTGATGGGAAGCATAAATGAACTTACAAGTACAAACATTAAAGCTTGGTGGGTAAAAGAAGATTGGTTTTTTAATAAACAGAGTGGAACAATGGAGGTACGTATAAATGGGTTATGCCCCTTAAAAGAAAAATTAGATCCAACTACCGGTGAAGTATTAGGTTATATGCCTTTGTTTTGGGTTTATTTTCCACAATGTCAGCCGATACTTGCCAAAACTGAAGTATATAATACTAAAAATTATGTTCAACGTATATCCTATGATGATTTATTTAGGAAGAGAATGTTTTCAAGCACTATTTTTAAAGATTCGAACGTATATGATAGATCAATTAATTCTTATGCTTCTGGTGTAGATGCTTTGTTAGAAGCTGAACGGATTAAGGAAGATATATTTAATATGGAACATGATATGTGGCATTTGTAAATGTGTGTTGTAGATGAAGTGATTGAGTTCCGGGTGGAGGATTTCCTTCATCCGGATTTTTTTTATTTTGTGATTTCAAAATGCGTTGTATTGATGAAGATTTGTTTTTCAGAAAAATTTAAAGTAATATATCGTAATATTTTTCGTTTAATATTATTACTTCAAATTTCAGATCAACTAATTTAGTTGAAATATTAATTTTTTAAAACGAAAACCTTATGACTAACTCATTTAAGAATGAAAGTATTAAAGGTGCAATCACCCAATTTACTTCTTTAGTATTTTATGCTCGAATAAAGTTTTTTATTTTTAGTATGCTAATCTTTTGCACATTTAAAATAAATGCACAATGCAGTAAATGTGTGCAAACAGATACTACTAATAGTATTCTTATTCCAGGTACTATCCAGAGAGCTCCAATACCGTATTCTAATTTACGTGAAGGAGATGTAATGTGGGCAAAACGGATTTGGAGAACAATTGACCTGCGTGAGAAATTAAACCAACCCTATTATTATCCGGAAGTTTCTAATAATGGCAGCAGCAGTTTGTTTGATTTAATCAAATGCGGAGTATTGCAAGGATGTATTTACGCATTTGATAATCCTGTAACAGACGATGAGTTTAAAGATAAAATGGAGTTAGAGGAAATAGCTAGCTTGCTAATTCAAAAGGAAATTGTGGAACTTGAAGATCCCAATAACCCAGGAACCTATTTTAAGGATACTATTACGCTTGAAATTAGTAGTACAGATATTATTGCTTATTGGATAAAGGAAGAATGGTTTTTTGATAAGCAAAGGTCTGTGATGGATGTGCGTATAATAGGTCTTTGTCCGTTGTCAACTAAAAAAGATCCTACATCAGGCGAAGTGCTTGGTTTTCTTCCATTATTCTGGGTGTATTTTCCCCAACTTCGTCCAATCTTAGCAAAGCAAAGAGTATTTGTTCAAAATAATTTTTCTACCCCATCAACCTATGATGACCTTTTTCAGAAACGTTATTTCAGTTCGTATATTCATAAAGAGTCTAATGTATTTGATCGTACAATAAATTCGTATATGTCGGGCGTGGATGCTGTATTGGAGTCGGAAAAGGTTAAGGAATCAATTTCAAATTTAGAAAGCGACCTTTGGCACTTCTAGTTAATATTTTATTCAGTGTTTTATCTTAATCAATTGCTCTTTGTAAAAAGTTATTTAGAGGTTGTAATGTTTTGCAAATTAGAATAACACTCTTTATAAAATTTTTACTTTGAACATCTTTTTCTTTGATGGAACCAACTGCTATAAAACTTTTAAGTTTTAGAAATTCAATTCCTTTATGGTCTTTTGGAAACCCTTTAGGAATATTAACAAGTTTGTCGTTTTGGTTTAATGTTCCAACTATTTTTTTGAAGTTTTTGTCATTTGTTATTTTAGTGAACTCGTCAAGATTATAATCGATTTCCTGACGAATTTTAGCTAACTCTGGTGCAGACGGCATCCACATTCCACCGGCAACAAAAGAATTATTTGGTTCAATGTGTATGTAGTAGCCTGGGGAAATGTCTTTTTTACCCTTTGGGTTCACACTTGCGCCGAGGTTATTTTTATAGGGTCGTTTGTCTTTAGAAAATCGCACATCTCTATAAATTCTAAACATGCACTTTTTGGCATTTATTTCTGGACTTATTCGCTTGTCAAATGTTTTGATTTTGGTAATTATTTCTTCTAGACTTTTTTCTACATCTTCTTTCGCTAATAAGTAGAGGTGTTTGTTTTTTTCGAACCAATCGCGGTTGTTATTAGTATTGATCTTTTTTAAAAAACTGATTGTTGATTTTTGAATCATTGATAAATGATATAATTAATTCTTTTGTTCTGGATCTGAAACTTTATCTAAATCATCGGTCAGTCGTTTGACAAATAAGTGCTTTGATAGGAATTCCTTGGCTACAATTCGTGCTATTGTATATAGCGGAACAGCTATAATCATTCCTGTAATTCCAGCAATAGTTCCAGCAATAAGTATTACGAGAAAAATCTCGATGGGATGTGCCTTTACCCGGTTTGAAAAAATGTACGGCTGAACAATAAAGGCATCCGATAAATTCATAAGGGCAAAAACTAAAATTATTTTTTCAATTATTGGCAGTAACCCATTGTAAAAATCAAGTGTAAGGTTTGATGACACACCAACTAAAATACCAAACGTTACGCCAATTAATGGCCCTACGTAAGGAATAATATTCATTACTCCTGCAAAAAGACCGATTACAAAAGCATGTTGTATTCCTGCTATTGCTAACCCGACACTTACGAAGGTGGTTACAAACATTACGTCTAATAAAACGCCTATAAAATATTTATTTAACATTATTAAACTTTCTTTAAAAATGTTTTCAATGCTTTTCAAGTGTCTTGTTGGAAAAAGGAATAAAAGTGTTTCAGAAATTTTCTTCCCATCTAATATAAAAAAGAACGTGAAGAATGAAATGGCAAAAAATGCTATCAGGGAAGAACCTAAAAGCGAAAATAAACTATTTGCAACGGAAGATATTTGTGTTAGATTAAAAATTTTATTTGCCGCATTTTGAATGTATTTGTCTAACGATTCATTTTTTCCTGTAGAATGTTGCACATTGGAAAAAATATTTTGTACTTGTGTAATGGGCTCGTGGAAAGCTGCTGATACTTGCTTGCTATCTACTGTTGCAATAATTTTTGTTTGATCAATAACTAATGGAATAAAAATGGCTACAATAGTAAACAGTACAATGTAAATAGAGAATAATACTATTATTGCTTGAATTGCACGCGGCAGTGTTCGTTTCCTAACCTTAATTTCCTCCAATTTTTTATGCAGGGGACTTGTAATAATTGTGAGCACAGCTGCTACGATCAAATAGGTAAAGATGGTTCGAAGCTGCCAGCAACACCATGCACTTAAACAGATTAAAACGATGCTGAAGAAAATCAGAATGCCGGTGGTGGTATTTGTGCGGATGTTAGACATTTTATGATATAAAGGTAACTAATATCCCGAAAAATCATTTATAAGCTCATTTACAAATGCCCTTTTCACTCTTTAGTTATTACCTTTGCACCCGATTATGATTTCTGCAAGTAATATAACCGTTTCATTCGGAGGCTTTACACTTTACGATGGCATTTCTTTCCTAATTGGAGACCGCGATCGCATTGGTCTAGCGGGAAGGAATGGTGCAGGGAAATCGACACTTCTGAAAATTCTAGCAGGACAGAAGTTACCAAGTAGTGGTGATATTGCTCGTCCGAATGGCTGTACCCTTGGTTATCTTGCTCAGGACATGGTGCATAATTTAGGAAAGACAGTTTTTGATGAGGCCTCCACTGCATTTGCGGAACTCAAAGAACTTGAAAGCAAAGTTGAGCAGCTTACAGGTGAACTTTCTTCTCGCACGGACTATGAAACCGATGCTTACATGGATATTATTCACCAACTCACCTCTGCCAATGAAAGGTTACAGGTTTTAGACGGGTTTTCAATGGAGGGTAAGATTGAGGTTACCTTAATGGGTCTTGGTTTTGAACGGAAAGATTTTACACGTTTAATGGACGAGTTTAGCGGAGGGTGGAGGATGAGGGTGGAGTTAGCTAAATTACTTTTAATGCAGCCCAATGTTTTGTTGCTAGATGAGCCAACAAACCATTTAGATATTGAATCGATTCAATGGTTAGAGGAATATTTAAAAACTTATGACGGGGCTGTTGTGATTGTTTCTCATGATAAAGCGTTCCTTGATAATTTAACAACGCGTACACTTGAGCTTTCTGTCGGGAAACTTTTTGATTACCGTGCCAACTATACAAAATACTTACAGTTACGAAATGAGCGACGCGAGCAGCAAGCTTCAGCTGCAAAAAATCAACAGAAAGAAATTGAACGTACGGAGCAGCTGATAGATAAATTCCGTGCAAAAGCAAGTAAAGCAACCTTTGCGCAATCACTGATCAAGAAATTAGATCGGATGGATATTATTGAAGTGGATGAAGAAGATGCGGGAGGCATAAGATTTAAATTTCCACCGGCACCACGTTCAGGAAAAGTAGCCGTTGAAGCTATTGCGGCATCTAAATCTTATGATGAAAAAGTAATTTTCAAAAATGTAGATTTTAATATAGAAAGGGAAGAAAGAATTGCATTTGTAGGAAAGAATGGTGAAGGCAAATCAACCATGATTAAACTGATTACAAAAGTGGAGTATGCTACTTCTGGCACTGTTTCGCAGGGATTCAGTATCGATACAGGTTATTTTGCACAGGATGATGCCGATACGATGGATGGCAATAAAACTGTATTTGAAACAATTGATGACTTGGCCGTTGGTGATATGCGTAAACAAGTCCGTGGATTGCTCGGCTCATTTTTATTTAGTGGGGATACCGTTGACAAGAAAGTAAAGGTACTTTCTGGTGGGGAACGTACTCGTCTTGCATTGTGTCGTTTGCTTTTGCATCCTTATAATTTATTGATTCTCGATGAGCCAACGAATCACTTAGATATGCGTTCAAAAGATGTTTTGAAAAGCGCTTTAATGAAATATGATGGTACGTTAATTATTGTTTCACATGATCGAGATTTTTTGCAGGGCTTAACTACAAAAAGTTATGAATTTAGAGGTGGTAATGTGAAACAGCACATTGGAGATATTAATGAATTTTTGAAATACAGAAAAATTGCAACTATTTCGGAGTTGAATAAAAAGACAACTTTGGCCCAAGCGACAGGAACGGTAGTTACTAAAGTAGCTGGAATTAGTAATACAGAAAATGAAGCGCTTAGACGAAAGCAAAAAGAAGATGG
>NSIF01000028.1 GCA_002737665.1 Flavobacteriales bacterium
GCACCAGCTTGTTCGAAAGCAGCCCAAAAGAATATAACGAAAAATGCAGCAATATAAATTACCCAAATTCGCTCTTTTTCAATTTTAGTAAGTGTAGGGTCAGTAATAATATACCCTGGTGCTGCAATGGTGAGTGAAAAAATAAATGCGCCAATTAAATCCATGGCAAATACAAAATAAAACAGAGAAAAGAGTCCTACAAATACTCCTAACCAAATGTACACTGCAGTAGAATTTACAGGAGCACTAACACTTTCAGTTTTTACCTCTCTTGCAGAATTTGGCTTTTCACCAATTTGCTCACCTTCTGGCGTAACAATGTATTTGTTTTTTAATGTGATAAATAATACCAAACTCAAACACATTCCTAAACATGCCGTTAAGAATCCCCAACGGAAATCAGCTGGATTGCCAGTATCGCCTAAGTAACCACATAATAATGGAGCAATGAAAGCACCAAGGTTAATTCCCATGTAGAAAATTGTGAATGCTGAATCTATGCGCTTGTCACCTGCTGGATACAACTGCCCAACCATCGTAGAAATATTTGGTTTGAAAAAACCATTTCCTAGAATCAAAAAACCTAATCCAGTAAACATTAGCGGTGCTGCAAGCGAAATGTCTTGGTAGAAAGTACCTGCAAAGAACATGAATAACTGTCCCAATGCCATTAAAAGCCCACCTATAATGATGGATTTTCTATTTCCCCAGTAACGATCGGCCATGTAGCCGCCCAACAATGGAGTGAGGTAAACCAAGCCAGTGTAACTGCCATAAATTTCTGATGCTAATTCTTTGTCGAAGAACAATGCTTTTGCCATGAACAACACAAAAAGTGCGCGCATGCCATAATAGGAGAATCGCTCCCACATTTCTGTAACAAAAAGTACATATAATCCTTTTGGGTGACCATTTGAAGTACTATCGCTCATAATTCGTATATTTTTTTAGTTAATGTTAAATGCGAAGATAATTATTTACTCTTAGTTACTTTAATATTATTTACAAATTAGCTTTAGTTGTAATAATCTAAAAAAATGATAACTACTTACTTAAAGATTTGCTTTGATAAAATTTGTCATTTTAGTATACAAGTGGATTGTTGAATTCCCTCCTCTTATACCATGGTTTTTATCAGGATACATATAAAAATCGTACTGCTTATTTGCTGCAACCAAGGCGTTAATTAAAGCTATCGAATTTTGAAAATGTACATTGTCGTCGCCACTGCCATGTACAAGCAATAATTTCCCCTTTAATTTATCCATATTATTTACTGGGGAATATTCATCGTATCCATTTGCATTATCTTTTGGTAATCCCATATAGCGTTCCGTATAAATTGAATCGTAATACCGCCAATTTGTAACTGGGGCTACAGCAATTGCCGTTTTAAAAACATCAGCACCTACCGCTAAACATAAGCTGGACATGTATCCGCCGTAACTCCAACCCCAAATTCCTATTCTTTCTTTGTCGATGTAGGGTAAAGTACCAAGGTATTTTGCAGCGTCTATTTGGTCTTCACTTTCCAATTTCCCCATTTTTCCGTAGGTGCATTTTTTAAACTTCTTTCCTCTGAACTCCGTACCTCTGTTATCTACAGCTACAATAATTACACCTTGCTGTACCAGCATTTCATGCCAACATAAAGCACTGCCAGCCCAACTATCCACTACCATATTACTTCTTGGCCCGCCGTAAACTACTTGCATAACCGGATACTTTACACCGGCTAATAATTGACTTGGTTTAATCATCCATGCATTAAGACTAATTCCTTCACGATTAGTAATAGTAAAAAATTCTTTTTTTGCAAATCCATACGATTCGGTCTTAAGCTTAAGTTTTGCATTGTCCTGCAAAACCTGCAATACAGTTCCGTCAGCTTTATTTGAAGTTATGTAATAAGGTACATTCGCATTCGAATAGGTATTTATAAAATACTTCATGCCTTTACTAAAGCTGGCAGAATTGGATCCCAATTGTGAGGAAAGTTTTTTCTTCCCTTTGCCATCCAATTTGATAGCATAAACAGCGCGTTGAATGGAATTGCCTTCATTCGATTGATAAAAAAGTGTTTTTGTTGAATAATCGTAACCGTAAACACTTGTAATATCCCATTCTCCTTTTGTAAGCTGATTAATAATTTTTCCATTCATCCCAATTTGGTATTCATGTACCCATCCATCTTTGTCGCTGGTCCATAAAAAAGAAGCTGAATCGTCAAGGAAAATAATTGGATCATACACTTCTAAATAAGTATCACTCGTTTCACTATAAATTACTTTAGAAGTTCCATCGTTGGCATTGGCGAGGACTAATTCTATCGTATTTTGCAATCTATTTAATCGAAGAAAAGCCAGTGTATTTAATTTTTTAGTCCACATTACTCGTGGAATATATTGGTCGGTATTTTCTCCAACCTGTACTGCGATTGACTTTTTTGCTGTTAAATCGTATACATGAATGCTGACTTTAGAATTTTCTTCCCCAGCTTTTGGGTATTTGTACGAGTAATTAGAAGGGTATAATCCTGTGTTATACATAGCCATTGAAAACTCCTTGACATTGCTTTCATCAAATCGGTAATACGCTAACTTCTTACTGTCGGGTGACCAGTATAAACCTTTTGTAAGTGCAAATTCTTCTTCATACACCCAATCGGTACCGCCATTTATTATTTCATTCCATTTTCCATCATTTGTAACCTTGCTTTCAATTCCTGTAATTAGGTTGGCAATAAAAATATTATTATTACGAACAAATGAAACTGAATTCCCATCAGGAGAGAAAGCTGCTAAGCGCTGTTTTCCATTTGCCGACAACAGAAACATTTTTTTTGTTTTTAGGTCATAGATATAATTATTTTCAATAGTAGAGTGTCGGTAAATTTGCTCTCGCTCGGTAGCTATCAAAACCTTTGATTCATCGGGACTAATGCTGTACTCATCCATTTCAACCGGTAACGTTTTCCCATCAGGAATTAATTCATTTAATTTAAAAAATACCCCGGATTGTTTTCCGCTTGCATATTCACGAATAACAACTGCCGGCTCCTTCATATTTTCATCGGCAAAGCCAGCGGTAGTAAAATGATTCCCATCGCGCATTGCATTTCCACTTGTCACAAATTCTGCTTTAAAAGTATTGTTTTTGTAAATATCCTCAATAGATATTGTGTTTTGTGCAACTACAAAACCAACACTACCTATTAAATTAAGGATTAGGAGAAACTTGATGTTTTTCATTTTTGTATCGTATTTTTGTGTGAAAATAATCAAATAGAGCTGTTCTTTTATATATTTTAATAATTCTATTTATATTGTTGAGCATTAGAACTTTTCAGAACGAATGAATTACTCAAAACTAAGTCCGGAAATTATTGAAGCACTTATTAAAGTGCTTGGGAAAGAGTATGTACACACTGATGATGAATTTTTGAATACTTATGGTCGTGATGAAACCGAAAATTTACTTTACAAGCCAGCAGTTGTAGTCCGTCCAAGAACAGCGCAAGAAATTTCAGCTATTATTAAAATAGCTAACATTGAAAATATACCCGTAACACCAAGGGGCGCCGGAACGGGATTGAGCGGAGGAGCGCTAGCAATATATGGTGGGATTTGTTTGTCAATGGAACGCTTCAATAAAATTTTAGAAATTGATGAGCGAAACTTGCAAGCAACTGTTGAGCCAGGCGTAATTAATGAGGAATTTCAAAATGCAGTAAAAGAAATGGGTTTGTTTTATCCACCAGACCCTGCTTCAAAAGGCAGTTGTTTTTTAGGAGGGAATCTCGCACATAGCTCTGGGGGGCCCAAGGCAGTGAAATACGGAACGACGCGAGATTATGTGTTAAATATGGAAATTGTACTTCCAACAGGAGAAATCACATGGACAGGCGCGAATGTTTTGAAATATTCGACAGGATATAACCTCACACATTTAATGATTGGAAGCGAAGGAACTTTGGGAGTAATTACAAAAATTGTTTTTAAACTTATTCCATATCCTCAGCATAACATAGTATTGTTAGTTCCATTTAATTCTGCCGAGAAAGCCTGTGAAGCGGTGAGTGCTGTTTTTAGGGCTGGAATTATCCCATCAGGAATGGAATTCATGGAGCGTGACGCAATTGATTGGGTTAGAAAATTTGAAGCTGATATAAACATTGAAATCTTAAATGAGGTACAAGCACATTTGTTAATTGAAGTTGACGGAAATGAAATTGATCTTTTGTACAAAGACGCAGAGAAAATAACAGAGGTAATGATGCAATTTGAATGCGGTGAAATTCTGTTGGCAGATTCAGCAGCTCAAAAAGATATGCTTTGGAAGATGCGAAGGAAAGTTGGGGAAGCAGTGAAATCAAATTCAGTTTATAAAGAAGAGGATACCGTTGTGCCTCGTGCGGCCTTGCCAAAACTATTAAAAGGTGTAAAAGAGATAGGAAAGAAATACGGATTCAAATCGGTTTGTTACGGACATGCAGGCGACGGCAATTTACATGTGAACATCATCAAAGGTGATACCTCCGAAGAAATTTGGAATAATGATTTGCCAAAGGGTATATCTGAAATATTTCAATTGTGTGTGGAACTTGGTGGAACCATTTCAGGAGAGCATGGAATTGGTTTAGTACAACAACCTTATATGCACATTGCCATTGATGAAAAAAGGTTAGAACTGATGCGTGGAATTAAAAAATTGTTTGACCCTAATTTAATTTTAAATCCAGGTAAAATTTTTTATCAATAAATGCAATATTAAATTAGTTGAAAAAAAATGTTTCATTTTTATCCAACAAATCAATGCAATTTTAGTGTTGTATGAGAACTAAGTTATTGCTTTTTATATTTTCCTTTGCCACTGTTTTCTGTTTTGCGGATTGGAAAAGTGATGCCAGTTCTACAAACTCAAGTGCTAAAGTTGAAACGATAAAAAAGAAGAAGAAAAAGAAAAATAAACGTAAAAAGCCAAAAAAGAAAAAGCAGGCAAGAAAAAAGAATCAATTTATTCATACTAAAAAATTACAAATAGACTCCATCAAACGTTCATGGGTGAAAAATTTTAATCAAAGAAGAATTGATAAAAACTTAAAGAAACTCCATAAGAAAAACGATAAAAGTGCCAAAAAGAAACAGGATTTCATGGATGACCGAAAAAGTTACACAAGGTGTGACAGTGCTTCGTTAACACGAACTTCTAAAGACACTGTGATATTGCCTAAATACATTAGTATTTACAGAACACTTGGAGGTGTTTGTTATATTCTTCACTTACAACAAATGACACAAATCTATAAATCGTCTACTGGTTTTTATTACGTGATCATGCGAAAAAGCAAGGACCAACGTGCTCCTGCTGCATGGCAAACTTATTTGTTTTGTCCAATTGGAAAACCTAATGGAACGATTGCCCTTCGATCAATCGAAGGCGATACGATTCAAATGTGTTCATATTTAAATGAGAAGAAAAATGGGATAATGTACTTCTTGAAAAAAAACAAAGGAGTCATTTATCAAGAGAAATACGTAAACGATGTTAAAGTTTGGGGAATGATTCCTGAAGAAGAAGATTAAAAATTACACAATTCGTCGTATAATTCTTTCACTGGCAATCCCATCACATTAAAATAAGAACCTTCAATTCTTTCCACACCAACATAGCCAATCCATTCTTGTGCACCATAAGCACCTGCTTTGTCAAACGGCTTGTAAGTGGAAACATAAAATTCAATCTCTCCTTCAGATAACTCCTTAAAATAAACAGCTGTCTTCACTGCAAATACAATTTTCTTTTTAGCTGACTTCAAACAAACACCAGTATAAACTTCGTGACGATTTCCAGAAAGTTCACGCAGCATGGTTCGTGCTTCTTCCGCATCCGCAGGTTTGTTGAGCACATGACCATTTATCCATACAATGGTATCAGCAGTTATTAAAATAGTATCCTCCTTTAATTTTCCGTCAAACGCATCGGCTTTTTTGTGACAGAGGTAAAGTGGGATTTCTTCTCCTTGCAAATGAGCTGGGAAAGATTCATCAACATCTTTGGTTTCAATTACAAATTGAATTCCTAATTCGCGCAATAAATATTGTCGGCGAGGTGATTTTGATGCAAGTATGATATGGAATTTATCTAAACGTACAGGATACATTAGGATACTATCAGTTTTTGAATTTGATGTGCATATAAAAACAAGAAACTAATGCCAGCTACCATAATAAACTTAATAGTAATACTTGCAAAGCGCCAGTCCTTTTTGCCCTTTGATGTTAAAATACGATATGCTAAATAGAAAAGAGGCATTTGCAAAAGAACCAAAAAATAAATTAGAGAAGTCCAATCTTCTGCTGCTAATTGTAAATATTGTAGCCAGCCTAATGTCGTAATTATAAGTCCCAATATAATTACCAAAATAATTTTTGTTGGAGCTACGCCAAGAACTATCGGCATGGTTTTGCAACCGTATTCAATGTCTCCTTCATAATCTTCTAGGTCCTTAATAATTTCACGCATAAGTGTGATAACGAAGGCAAATAGCGCTATAAACTGAACAACAGTCAAAATCCCAGATAGGTCCAAGCTATTATTTGAAATTAAAATAGGAAACGATTTATAAATTAAAGGAATTTCAAATAACACTACAACCATAGGTACTATTCCAGAAAGCAGCGCAATAACTAAGTTACCAATAAGAAATCGACGTTTCAGATTGGTAGAATAAAACCAAAGGAGTAGGGGAGCAGAAATAAAGATCATCGCTCCTAAACGAAGGAAATTATATTTCCAGGATAAATAAATTCCTAAACTCACTCCAATAAAATTAATGATGATATGGGAAATCATTGCGATTCTTCTCTTTACACTTTTTCCAACAACATTTGAATCAGGCCGATTGATACGGTCAATGCTTACATCAAAATAATCATTAATAATATAACCAGCAGCACCAATAAACAGAGTAGAAAGAATGAGTAGAAAGAAATCAAATTCCGTCATTTGCACTGTCAAGAGCGAATACTCTAAATCATGCGCCTGCAAGTTTAAAGTAGGAATCAGCACACAATACCTCACCATATACTGTGTGAATGCCATGATGAGCAGATTCGGCAAGCGGATTAATTTGATAAATGAGATCATTGCAGTAAATCTAAGACCATTTTTGATTTAAACGAAGAACTTGTTCAATTACATCGCGCACACAGCCCTCACCACCTTTAAAAGGAGAAACATAAACACTCATTTCACGGATTTCAGATGCAGCATCATTCGGACAACAAGGTACTCCTGCTCTTCGCATAGCTAATAAATCGGGAAGGTCGTCACCCATGTATAGCACTTCATCATTCTGTAAATTATAGACAGTGGTAAATTCTATAAATGTTTCTTCCTTGTTTAACGAACCTAAATAAACTTCCTGAAGTCCTAACGCTTTAAATCTCGTATTCAAATTTTCATCTTTTGCTGCAGAAATTATAGTGACAATAAACCCTTCCTGAATTGCCCGTTGAAGCGCGAATCCGTCTTTTGCATGAAATGAACGAGAAGTAGAATTATCAGAATGGAAATTTATTTTCCCGTTAGTTAGCACACCGTCAATATCAAAAACAAAAGCCTTGATTTTATTCAACCGTTGTTTAAAATTCAAACTCATTTAATCTTTTTTTTAGCTGTTTTTAGAATTTCAGCACTAAACAAAGCATACATTTTTTTTAATTCCGGATGCTTTTTCAAATTAACTAAATGACTTTTCATGACGTTGTTATCCTTACGAATTGCTGGGCCTGTTTGAGCAGCTGCAGGTGATATGTCCATTACTTTAACGGCAGTTTCATCAATAAGTGGTCGAATTAAATCGAATGGCAATTTTTGTTCATTCAATAATTTTTCAGCCACAGCATAAATGTGATTTGTGAAATTATTTGCAAACACAGCAGCTAAATGTGCTCCAGCTCTTTGTTTAGAGTTAAGATTGTAAACGCAATCAGACAACGATTCCGCCACGGTCATGAGTGATTGTAAAGTACTCACATCACTTCCTTCAATGCACATTGGAACATTACTAAAATCAGTTATTCTTCCTTTAGAAAATGTTTGAAGGGGGTAAAGTACGCCATACTGGTTGAATTTTTTTAAAACATCTAAGGAAACATTTCCCGAAGTATGAACTACAATTCCATCATTGACATTTAATTGTTTAACGATGCCTTCAATTGCGCTGTCTTTAACTGCAATTATTATCAAAGAAGGTCGTTTGTCAATTTTGGAAAGATTAGTAAGCACTTTAGGTTTACTTGCTTTACTTTTTTTTGCTAATGTTCTTGCAAGAATTTTTGCATTGGCTACATCTTGGCTATAAACCTGTGTAATTTCTGCTTCAGCGTCTTGTAATGCTATTCCGATATTAGTTGCTACGTTTCCTGATCCAATAAGAATAACGTTTAGTCGTTCGAGAGAATGTTGCGCCATTTTATTTATTTATTAGCTTTTATCTAAATTATTTTTTCTTTTTCTTTCTACTATAGCTATAAAAATTCCTATAGCCATAATCAAACATCCCATCCACAAAATATTTATACCTGGAAAAATAGATGCTTCCATAACAATAAAATCTGCTTTTTCAGAAAGTTTAACAGCTGAATAGACATCAATTTTATTTTCGTTTGGCTGTACTTTCCAAAAAGTAAATTTAACTCCAATTTTCTCATCTATCGCATCTACTTGTCGTGTGACTCCCGTTATTTTATTTATAAAATAATAAGCAGTAATGAGCTCCGTTTTCATTAATCCATCAAAAACTTTAAAAGTTGCTGCAATGCCATATTCATCATTGGAATAATTTGCATTCGTAGAATCTATTTTAAATACATTGTCAACTACGGCAATGCAATTATCAAGACTAATCGTATCGCCCTTAGCTATAGTATGATTTTGTGGCTTATCAAATAATTGACTCTTTTTCATTGCTTCATCAACCGTATCTACCAAGGAAGCGGCATCTACAAATTTAATAAAAGTATAAATGTCTTTATGTATGAAGTGACGTGTATCGGGCTCGGCAGCATTCCCCATAAAAGGATTCAGTTGAATAAATGGGCGTAACGTAAAATCAAGTTTAGAAATCCCATCTTTCCCTTTTGTTAAAAAATCTACGTTAAAGAAAACATAAGGAGTACCATCTTTAATAATACGCTCTTTTTTTCTATAGGTGACAAAATAATCACCCATTTTAAGAGTGTCACCCTTTTTCAGATAAATGTTTTCAGCATTTGATCCTTGATCAGTAAAGGAACTGATATCAACTCGCGATGTGTTTCTAGAAATAGTGTCTTTCTTTGATGTAGAAATAACAATACCAATAATTAAAATGGCAAAGCCAATGTGCGCAATTGAAGCCCCCGCTTTTTTAAATTTACCTTTTAATATTTTAAAAAGGTAATCGGCATTAGCTAACAAAGAGAATATACTTGCAAATAATAAAAATGAACAAAGTATATATATTCCTCTTTTCTCACCGACGACATGGATATAGGAAGAATTAAAATAAATGAACCAAACCAATGGCACAGTAATAATTAAACTAATTAAGAAGGACCGAAAGAGCTGACGCGCAAAAAGTTTAAAGTCCGTTTGTTTATATTTAAAAAACTGAGTTACTGCCATTAGTAAACAAACCAAAAAAGCAAATGGGATTTGCCATTTATTATAAAACAAAACAACACGATCGGAGTTACCCGGTGCCATGTTAGCTTCCACAAGTTTAGAAGACCATGTCCAATGTGTTGTTGATTCAACCCATTGGAAAAAATGATGAACGCTTTCAATTTTCAAAAATTTATTGACAACAGGCGAGGAGGTATAAAAACTGATTTGGAAAGCGGCTGCCAATAAAATTAATGCTCCAATAAACATCCAAAACTCTCTAGACCACAAATCCTCCTCTTCTTTTTGTTTTGGAAAATATTTTATGTATCCAATTATCATTACCAAAAGAGAAGCTAAAAGTAAAATGAACATAGATGAGGCATGTTGACCATCGAGAAAGCGCAACAGAACAATTACTGCAATTCCCGTATAAATAATTTTAAGACGCCAATTAAATGCCAATAACAAAACAGAGAGCCAGAGGAAAAATCCCATGAATACAGTAAGCTCCTCATTTAATCCATCATCGGTAAACGCATGAACTGAGGTGTCGCTTAAAATTCCACTTTTAGTTAAAAATGTTGAGTATACAATTAATAAAAATGTTGCAATGCAAAGAAAAAATGTGGTAAAGAGAGATTGTCCTTTATTGCGATACAATAACATAACATGAGCTGCGCCGACAAGTACGAGCCAAGGAACTAAAGAAGCGTTTTCAACAGGATCCCATGCCCAAAATCCACCAAAGCTTAGCGATTCATAAGCCCAGGCACCTCCCATTAAAATTCCAATTCCTAAAACCATTACGCCAATATATGCCCATGTTAATGCAGGTTTCTGCCATTCGTAATACTTTTTTGTCCACAAACCTCCAATAGCAAATGCAAATGGCACTGTAGTCAATGCAAACCCTAAAAATAAAGTTGGTGGATGAATGGTCATCCAGTAATTTTGTAATAGAGGGTTTAATCCTCTGCCATCTCTAAAAAGCGCAATCTTTGATAAATAATCAGGGATTTTTGTCCAGGGTAAACCTAAATTACTTTCTTTCAAACGCATTAATTCAAATGGATTACTTCCAATATGAATGTTACCGAAATAAATTCCAAGCAACATCATAGAAAGAAATACCTGAACCAATGACAGCACGGACATGACTGGTGCTTCCCATTCTTTTGAGCGACGCATAAGCACCAATCCAATTACGGAATGCCATAATAACCACAACAAAGTGCTTCCTTCTTGGCCTTCCCAAACGCAAGCCAAAACATAATTCATTGGCATATCACGTTTGGAGTGCTGCCAAACGTATTGATATTCGAATCGATGAGCAACAATCATCAACAATAAGGTTGTAAAAATTCCGATAACTGCTACAGCGTGTGTAATGTATAAGCTACGTGCCGTAATTTTCCAACCCACATCATTAATTGCATTCTGAACGCGGAAAACATTTGCTATCACTGAAAAAAATGCCGTAACAAATGCAAGCACCACAAAAAAATGTCCTAATTCACCCCAAAGTGTTTGCTCTCCGATGTAGTTGATTTCCATTTAGCTTTATTATTATAATCAAGGAAGTAATAAAAAACATACTTATTACTTCGCAACAATTAATTTACCATCATTATATTTGGAAGGGCATTTCATTAATATATCGTTAGCAACAAAATCATTGCCTTTTATGGAGCCCACAATTACAACTTGTTGTGAGCGCTCAAAATCGTTTGGTTTGCTTTTTAATAAAATAACATGTTTGCCATTTCCGTTTCTATCTAACATGTAAAAAGAAAATTTATTTGGATTTATTTCAGGATTATATTCCATTGGTTTAGTTCGATCCAATGTACCCGCTACGTGAACTTCCTCTTTACTCTCCATCGCTTCTTTGAAATCGGCATATGTACTTGAATTGCCAAGCAGGGTAAACATACTTCCAATGCCAATTGCTATAATTAATATTAGTACAATGTGTGTTTTTTTCATTACGCTTAATTTTTTATCTCTTTTTCCAATCGAGTAATTTTTCTTTCAATTCTATAAAGTGTAATAAATAAACCTATTAAAATAATGGCAAAAACTGCAACGACAACATTCATTGAACCATGCCCATGCAGCGATTGGTATAATTGTTCATCAACTGAAGTATTTGCTGCTTGCAATTCTATGAATGAACATAAAACAAGACAGGTTAAAATAATTTTACTTTTCATAGTGCGTTTTTATTTTTAAAATACGTAAGCGAATAGTATAGATCCAAAATCCAATTAAAATCCAACCCAAAACCGATGCATAGAAAAAGGGCCGTAAAGTGCTATCTAAATCATAATTGCTGAACGCTGGGTTTCCTCCATTTCCTGGATGAAGAGAGTCTGTTCCTTGAAGTCGAGGCAAGATCCCAATTAAAACAATCATCATTACAAAAGCAAAAATGCTATAAACGGCTGATACCCTTGCTCGTTTTTGCTCATCGGGAATTGCGTTTCTTAAAACAGTAAACGCGAGATAAGCCAGCATTGTAATAGCAGTACCATTCAGTTTTACATCATCAACCCACCATGCTCCCCAAGTAACTCGTGCCCATAATGAACCCGTAATTAGTCCGAGAATTCCAAATACAAGACTAGTGTTTACTGCTTCATTCGCAATTTGATCGTACTTCAAATTAAACCCTTTCAGAAATCGCAAATTATTCCAAAATGCCCAAGTGAGCAAGGCAATCATGGTGAACCACATTGGGACATGAAAAAATAAATTTCGCATCGATTCATAAAGTATATACCGAAACGGAAATGCAAAATGATCTTGTTTTTCCACTTTAACATCTGGACGACATGTAGGAACAATTCCACCACGAGTTGTGTCGGTTGTTGAAATAGCAGAAGGCATAATTAATTTACCATCCACATCATTATAAACTGATAATGAAAAAACGGGTTCTGCCAATGGTGTTATTGGTGGAAAATCCAATTCAAGATGCGTATTGTCAATTGCACGAAAAGATGTGGCACAAACGTTTACGCCGTTATTGATGAGGTAAGCTCCTGCGTTTTTACCATCAATAAAATGTGTGTTGTATCCAAAAACTTTTACCGTAAAAGGACCAGAAAAGGTTGATTTAGCTGAAGATTCAGCAGTTATTAGGCCGGGAGCTAAGGGTACAAGTAGTCCGGCAAACAATGTCAAAAAAAGCAGACAAACACAAAAAATTTTCCACCAATTCCGCTTCATTTATATTGCATTATTAATCGCGCCAAAGGTACGGAAATAACATATAGGCAAGTGTAGAAATAACGATGTTCAAGGCAATCAAAACTCCCAAGTATTTAAATGCACCTGACCATTCTAAGCCATCTGCAGCATATTTAGAAAGTTTGATGGAAGCTAGCAATAGTGGAAGAACTACCGGAAAGCCAAGTATTGCCATGAGTGAAAAATTATTACTTGCTTTAGACGCAATGGCAGCAATCATGGTAAATGCTACAGCAAGTCCAGTACAACCAAAGAGTAAAGAAGTAAAAAACAGTGTGTTATTTTGAATCGGATAGCCAACTAGAAAAGAAAAAATAAATAGTCCTGAAAATCCAAGAAATACCATCAATAAAATATTGTAAATCATTTTAGAGAGTAAGACAGCTCGTGGATCGGCAAGCGTATAAAGATAGAGTAGTCGGCCACGGCTTTCTTGGGCAAAACTTCTTGCCACACCAGTAACCGCAGCAAATAGAAGGATAATCCAAAATAAAGCATTCCAAACAGGAATATCTCGGATTACTTGGAAACTAAATTTTGCAACAAATACTGTTGATACAACAAATAAGATAAGTCCCCAAAAAGCATACTTATTCCTTTGTTCTAATAATATTTCACGTTTAACTAAACTGATTATTTGAAATAAAAGCTGCATATTCTTACAAAGTTATCAGTAATTTTGATAAAATGTGATAGGGAAATATGTTAATAATAGCTTATCAGATGATTGCCCTACTAAAATTGATTCTTACATTTGTAAAAAAAAATCAAATGAATAAAGTATTTCTCTTGTTAAGCACCTTTTTAATATTTACAGCTATGACTTTCCAAAACGAAAAGGAATTAAAAACTATATATAATTTCAAAGCAAAATCTTTGGATGGAATTGATTTTGATTTTAATTCTTTAAAAGGGAAAAAAGTATTAATAGTTAACACAGCTTCAGAATGTGGATATACATCTCAGTATAGTGAACTTGAAGCGTTGTTTAAAAAATATGGTAAGAGTGGGGGATTGGTAATCCTAGGTTTTCCATGCAATCAATTTGGGGGGCAAGAGCCTGGAAGTGCGTCTGAAATTCAAACATTTTGCACAAAAAATTATGGTGTAACTTTTCAAATGATGGGAAAAATTGATGTAAAAGGCAATCAACAACATCCAATTTACAAATGGCTGACAACAAAAGAAGAAAACAATAAAGAAAACAGTAATGTGACTTGGAATTTCAACAAATATTTAATTGATGAAAAGGGTCAATACATATGTCATCTCGGTTCGAATGACAGCCCAAATTGCGAAAAAATTATTAACTGGTTAGAAGGTAAATAAATAAATTAGAGCTTATACCTAATAAAAAATTTAGAACAAAATCCATCTGTCTTCTCTACGGGGTTTTTATTATGTGCTAGATGTTGTTTTTTACTCTAATTGTCTCAATTTTAATATATGATAGATATCCTTGCTTTTGGTATTCATCCGGATGATGTAGAATTAAGTTGCGGAGGAACTTTGTTAAAACACGTTGCTGCTGGTTACTCCGTTGGAATAATTGATTTAACTAAAGGCGAATTGGGAACGAGAGGCAACCCTGAACTCAGGTTGCAAGAAGCCACAGCTGCAGCTAAAATCCTTGGCATAACATTTCGTGAAAATATTGGTTTAGCCGATTGCTTTTTCAAAAACGATAGAGAAAGTCAGTACAAAGTCATTGAGAAAATTAGAGAATACCAACCAAAAATTGTGATTTGCAATGCCATTTCAGATCGGCATCCGGACCATGCTCGTGCTGCTCAATTAATTTCAGATGCTTGTTTTTATTCCGGCCTTGCAAAAATTGAAACTTCATTCAACAAAAAAATCCAAGAGGTTCACAGACCAAATGTAATTTACCATTACATCCAGGACAAGCAATTAAAACCTGATTTTGTTGTTGACGTGACGGGCTTTGTTGATGTTAAAATAGAGGCCATAAAAGCTTATTCTTCTCAGTTTTTTAATCCCAATTCAAAAGAACCAACAACACCAATTTCTACTGAAGTCTTTTTGAAATGTATCAAATCTAATATGCGAGTATTTGGAAGATCGATTGGTGTTGATTTTGCTGAAGGATTTACGGTAGAACGATGTATTGGTGTAGATGATTTGTTTTCATTAAAATAAATCATAACTTAGGATATTTCATTCCAAATTTCCCATGATTTTTCCGCCTGCATTTTCAACATATCAAGTCCATTCATAGTTTGTGCACCATGAAGTTTCCCTCGTTTTAGAAATTCAGATTCTGCAGGATTATAAATTAAGTCATAAAGAAAATGTTTTTCTGTTATGGAATCATAAGAGATTTCTGGGCAAATATTTACATTCGGAAATGTTCCTACCGGTGTACAATTAATAATGAGTTTACAGGAATCAATTACATGAAAATTTAACTCTTCATATGATAGAATAGTTTTTCCGATTGTCCAGTTAGGATTTAGTTCATTTTTTTTTCGAGTGACAAAAACACAATCTACACCAATTGTTTTTAGCACATATTCCACTGCTTTAGCTGCACCACCTGTGCCCAAAATTAGCGCTCGTTCGTGAAGGGATGTAAGAAAAGGTTTTATAGATTGACGGAATCCATGCACATCGGTATTGTATCCTTTTAACTTGATACCATTTGTGTGATGAGTTGAAATTAAGATGGTGTTAATGGCACTAATTGCTTGAGCTGTTTCATCCAATTCGTCAAGAAATGGAATGATGGTCTCTTTGTAAGGAGTGGTAACATTCAATCCAACAAGGTTAGAATTCTCTGAAATTAATGTTGGGAACATCTCGATCTGCTCCAGTTGAAAATTGCGATATAAATTATTTACTAAATTTTCTTTTTTAAATTTAGTATCAAAATATTGCTCCGAAAAGGAGTGGGTGAGGGGATAGCCGATGAGTCCGAAGAGTCGCACAAGTTAGCGCTGTTTTTTCTTATTAAATTTATGATTTATAAAGGCGAATAGCATTGGTAAAACAGATATAAAAATAATTGCCACAACTACCAATTCGAAATGTTTTTTCACCCAATCGTTTGTTCCTAAAAAATAACCCGACAAGGACATAGTACTAATCCATAAAACACCACCTAAACAATCAAATGGTAAGAATTTAGATTTATAATCCATTTTTCCAACACCAGCCACAAAAGGAGTAAATGTTCTGACAATAGGAACGAAGCGAGCCATGATTATTGCTTTAGTTCCATACTTTTCAAAGAACAGTTGAGTCCTATCCAAGTACTCTTGTTTCACTAATTTATAATTTCCAATTTTTAAATTTACAGCTCGTTTTCCAAAAAATCTTCCGATTAAATAATTTGATTGATCGCCTAAAATTGCGGCAAACGAAAGTAGAAGAATCATGACCGAAATATTCATCGGACTTGCATCGCGTGCACAGATAGCACCAGCAGCAAATAAAAGCGAATCGCCAGGAAGAAAAGGCATAATCACAATTCCTGTTTCGACAAAAATAATTGAAAAAAGAATGACATAAATTAAAGTTCCATATTGTAAAATCATTCCATCAAGATGGTCATTGATATGGAGCACAAAGTCTAGTATAGAATGGATAATATTCATTTATATTGGATTTTGATTAAGGCAAAGAATTTGGAATTAAATTATTCTAATTCTCCTGTTAATAAGATGGAATATTAGGATCAATTTCTTTTGCCCAAGCTAGAATACCACCTTTTAAATTAAATAGATTAGTAAATCCATATTGACTCTCAAGCGCATTAATTACACTTGCAGATCGTGCACCACTACGACAATGGATAACAACAGGTTTGTCTTTTAAAATCTTACTTACATCAGCCATTATTTCACCCATCGGAATTAATAGTCCACCAATTTGTGATTGCTCAGCTTCATGAATTTCACGAACATCTATTAATTGAAATACCTCATTGTTATCTCGCATTCTTTTTAACTCCTGCACAGTAACTTCTTTCATTATTTTAATTTAAGATTGTTATTGTATTGTTTATTTCTGTAATTTTTTTGGTAAGAAAGTAAAAAAGGTATCACCACGTAAGCCACAGCGAAGTGTTTCCAGTGGAATAACATCTTCATAGCCAATATTTCCAAGGTTTACATTAGCACCAAACAGTTTAATAAAATAAACTTGTTGTGCTTTTAGAGGTGCTTCCCACAGAATATTTTCCGGATTCACTTTAGAAATAATTTTATTGATTAAAAGCGAATGTGCTTGCCCATTTTTACGATAAATTCCAACGGTTCCACTTTCTCTAGCTTCAGCAATAACTTTCCACGAACCGGCTTCTAATTCTTTCTGCATCATGGTTATCCACATATTTGGATGTATAATAATTCCTTCTTCTTTTGAACCTACCTCAGAAAGTACTGTAAATTCCTTTGAAAGTTTCCGAATGTATTCACATTTTACATCATGTTTCATTTCAATTGAACCATCAGAAACTTCAACATGGTCAATGTTTAATTTATTTACGAACTTGATGTAATCATCAAACATGTTACGAACAATAAAAGCTTCAAATAATGTTCCTCCCAAATAAACTCGAAATCCGGCTTCTTTGTAAATTTTAACTTTGGCGGCTAAATTTTTCGAAAAAACAGAAGTTCCAAAACCTAACTTTACAATATCGACATAGTCACTGGACGCATCAATAAACTGTTCAGCTTGTTTGATACCAAGTCCTTTATCCATAACCATGGTTACGCCATTTTTTCGAGGACTTTCCGTTCGATCAGGTAAATGAGGTAATGTTAAATTCATGGTTGAGTTAAATTTATGTATTCAAATCTAATAAAAAAAATGGAATTTGGGGAAATGAAAAATAAATTTTAATTTAATCTAGTTTACGATAAGATTCAATTATTTCAGTAAGTCCTGTATTATTTTTCAAAGATGGCCTGAATTCAAAAATAGTGTTGTGTTTATCAAAATCTAAACTCAATGCATTGTGCAAGTACGAAAGAGCTTCTTGTTTTTTTCCAACACTAAATAAATATGCTGACATTCTATAGTTCAACTCTGCATTTTGGGGATGGTATTTTATGCCTTCCATCAATGTTTCCATTGCCATATTACAATGTTCCATTTCAAATTGCACACCTGAATAATCGAGCCAAATATTTACGTTTTCCGGTTCTAATTCAACTACTTTTTTATAAGCCATTTCGGCCTCTTCTTGAAAACCCATTTTCAACTGAATATCTCCGAATACATACCAATATTCTGCATTGTCTGGCACAATTTCGATAGCTTTTTTTACATAATGAATCCCTTCTTGCAAACGATTTTGCTGCTCGAGAATTACACCACTACTCAACCAGCCATCTGCCAATAAGGGATCAATACGAGTAGCACGGTTGTAATGTGCGAGTGCTTGCTCCAAATCATTTTTACGTTCGTAACATTCTCCTAAATAATAATGTGTGTCACCTCGCTGCTCTTCAAATTTAAAAGTTTCTTTATAGGTAGCAATTGCTTCATCTAATAATCCAGTTGCTGCAAGCGCATTTGCTTTATTGAAAATTGCAGAAGGAAAATCTTCTTTAATGACAATAGCATATTCGTAAGATTCTAGCGCTTTTTCATATTGCTCACTTCTGCTGTAAGCAACGCCAAGGTTAAACCAAGTTTGGTGATTATATGGTCGAATGTCAGTGAATTTGTTGAAATAATGGATACTTTCTTCTTTGTCATTCACCATTTCATAACAATACGCTAATTCATTTTGTGCTGTTTCATGATCAGGATTAATTGCAAGCACAGCTCGAAGTAGGGGAATCGCTTCTTTATGCCGCCCCATATTGGTGAATTCAAATGCACAGCAGAATTTAACTTCTTCTTCAGGAACGTCATACTCTCCAGCACGTTTATAGCTAAGCATAGCTTTTTCATGGAGTCCCATCTGTCCGTAAATACTACCACGTGTCATGTGAATGTCTCCGAAAAATGGTTCCATTCTCTCCGCTTCATCAAGAAATTCAAGTGCAACCTGATTTTCTCCAAGTTGAACATGGACTTGTGCTTTTAGTACAAAAAACATTGGGGAAAAAGGGTGCTGCTTTATTGCAAGCGCAATAACTTCCAAAGCTCTCCTATTTTGGAGCTCCTGCATATAATACTCAGCGAGTTCTTCTAATTCATCTTCCTCAAAAAAGACAAATGAATTATCCCTTAACATCGCTTCAAACCGCTCTACCAACCCCTCGTTGGAATTTGGTATATTATCCATAGACCGGCTATTAATTACTTATACAAAGATACTAATTCGAACCCAAATTTTGACATTAGTTGATATTTGAGTTACGGTTTTTTATAAAAAACTGTAGAGCCGCGAAATATGTGTAGTATCTGATATTTGAGTAATTTTTATCAATTTTAATGGGTTGTTTATTAGTATGTTTTTATATTTTTAGGTAAACTACTTTTTCCCTGCTTATATTTGCGATCTTATCAAAAATAGTTTACCTAAAAATTTAATAAATTGGCTTTAATAAAATCAATTTCCGGTATACGAGGAACCATTGGAGGCAAACCTGGTGATGGCCTAAGTCCCGTAGATGTTGTGAAGTTTACTGCAGCATACGGAACATGGCTAATGAAGTGTTACCATGTTCATGCTGAAAGTAAAACTAGCAAAATAATGAAAGTTGTTGTTGGTCGCGATGCTCGAATTTCAGGCGATATGATCAACCGATTGGTAACAGGAACACTTATTGGTTTGGGAATTGATGTAGTTGACATTGGATTTTCGACAACACCTACCGTAGAAATGGCGGTTGTTGCAGAACAAGCATTAGGTGGAATCATTATTACAGCAAGTCATAATCCAAAACAATGGAATGCCTTAAAATTGTTGAACGAGAAAGGAGAATTTATTTCTGAAAAAGACGGCTCAGATGTATTAGCAATTGCCGCAAAAGAAAAATATACGTTTGCAGATGTCAGTGCTTTGGGAAAAATTACACTCAACGATAGTTATATTGATTATCACATTCAAAAAATTCTTGCATTGCCACTTGTTGACGTTAAAGCAATAAAAGATAAAAATTTCCGAATAGCAGTTGATGCGGTTAATTCAACAGGTGGTATTTTTGTACCAATGTTGTTGCGTGCGCTTGGAGTTGAAAATATTACCGAGTTGTATTGTGAACCAACGGGAGAGTTTCCGCACAATCCAGAACCCCTTCCAGAAAATTTGCGTGACATTGCAAAGGTTGTTTTGAAAAGCAAGTCACACTTAGGAATTGTTGTCGATCCTGATGTAGATCGGTTAGCCATTGTATGTGAAGATGGTGAAATGTTTGGGGAAGAATATACACTTGTAGCTGTTGCCGATTATATTTTAACAAATAGTAAAAAAGGAAATACCGTTTCAAATTTATCATCTACTCGTGCCTTAAGAGATGTAACGGAAAAATCCGGCGGAAAATATTTTGCATCAGCAGTTGGCGAAGTGAATGTAGTTGAAATGATGAAAGCCAATAATGCAATCATTGGAGGAGAAGGAAATGGAGGTGTAATTTATCCAGAATTACATTATGGTCGTGACGCTTTGGTTGGCATTGCTTTATTTCTTACACACCTCGCAAAATATGGAAAGAGTTGCTCTATGTTGCGTTCAACTTATCCAGACTATTATATTTCAAAAAATAAAATTGAATTAACGTCAGAGATTAATGTGGACGACATTCTTTCAGGAATTCAATTAAAATATAAGAAGCAACCTGTGAACACAGTTGACGGTGTTAAGATTGAATTTGAAAAGGAATGGGTTCATTTACGTCGTTCAAATACGGAACCTATTATTCGTATTTATGCAGAAAGCGTATCGGAAACAACAGCCAATAATTTGGCAAAGAAAATTATAACTGACATAAGGGAATTGATAAAGGTGCAGCAGAAATAAACTAATTTTTTAAAATATTCATTTAGAAAACACAAATTTTAAATTATAACTTCTAAAGATTAGGTATGAAAGTTTATTTAGATAATGCAGCTACCACCGCAATCGACAAGGAGGTTTTAGAAGCAATGCTTCCGATAATGGTTGAACATTATGGTAATCCTTCATCTATACACGCATTTGGTAGACAAACACGTGCAGCAATAGAGCAAGCTCGCAAAACAGTGGCCCGATTATTAAACTGCTCGCCAGCAGAAATATTCTTCACCTCAGGTGGAACTGAAGCTGATAACATGGCCATTCGATGTTCCATAGAAAACTTAGGGATTAAACACGCCATTACCTCTGCAATTGAACACCATGCTGTATTGCATACACTTGAAGAATTAGCAGCAAAAGGAATTATTAAGTTAAGCAAAGTAAATCTTATTGATAATGGTCATATTGACTTAGCGCATCTTGATGAACTTTTAAAAACCAACGAGCGATCATTTGTATCATTGATGCATGCCAATAATGAAATAGGGAATATCCTACCTATTATGGAAGTTGGTGTTATTTGTCAGCAATACAATGCCGTTTTCCATTCCGACACAGTTCAAACAGTAGGGCATTACACAATTGATACTAAAGAAATTAATATTCAATTTCTGAATTGTGGAGCACATAAATTTCATGGTCCTAAAGGTGTTGGATTTATTTATATTTCGAATGACATACAAATTGCACCGATGATAACAGGTGGATCGCAAGAACGAAACATGCGAGGTGGAACAGAAAATGTGGCAGGTATTATTGGCTTAGCAAAAGCAATGGAGATATCCTACCGAGAGTTAGCGCAGCATACTGAATATATTTTGGGATTAAAAAATTACATGATACAAGTGCTTGAGGAAAATATTGCTGGCGTTACTTTTAATGGTGATGTAAAAGGTAATTCACTCTATACAGTTTTGAATGTTTCCTTACCTCCTAATGAAAATGCAGAAATGCTTATTTTTAATTTAGATATTAACGGGATAGCAGCTTCTGCTGGAAGTGCCTGCAGTTCTGGAAGCGAAACAGGGTCACACGTTTTACGTGCAATTGGTACAGATATGTCACGTCCTTCTGTACGATTTTCATTTAGCAAATTCAATACAAAAGAGGAAATCGATTATACCGTTTCCAAATTGAAAGCGTTGGTTCTA
>NSIF01000029.1 GCA_002737665.1 Flavobacteriales bacterium
AGCTAATGTAGCTCTACCACTAGATGAAGAACCTTTACTTACTTCAGTTCCTCGAATTGAAGACAAATTCACATCCATTACCGCATTTGGAGCCATTTTCACGTTAATACTACCATCTTCATTCTTAGGGATAATCTTATTCAACTGCTCATCAGATAATTTCACATTAATTGAACCATCAGCATTTGTTGGAACCAATCTGTAATGTGAATTTACATTTAACTTTTGGTTGTTACTATCTGCCATAGCAGGTGAAACAGAATGCACCATAAATCCAAATGATGCCATAAATAGTGATGAACCAATCATCAATTTGTACCAGTTTTCAGAAACGAACTTTTTCATATTATTTAGTTTTAAATTATTGCCTACTCTTTAATGGATTTTCGGCATTCTCCGAACTTATTGTGGTTAAAACTTACCCATAACGGTTTTCGGCTACAAGAAGTTGGCGATTTCGAAGCACAAAGCTTCATTTAACCACTGAACCGCCAATTTCTTGTAGGTGCTGTTATGTGCTGCCATTCTTTCAATATCCAATTAAAAAAACACCGTCAACGTTTGTGTAATTTTCAGTTTCAAAGAAAGTTAACATTCGTCTTTCTACTGTTTTAAAAATAATATTTTGTCCAGTTGCTGTTTGTCTAATGTTTGGAATAATTAGGAACAAAAAATTTGCTTCATCACAAATATGGCATTTCCATATGTCTAAAAGGTCCATATTATTTGCAATCGTTTTCCCTCTTTCAACTTCCATTATTATTCCACTTTTATTGTCGAGTTTTCGATAATAGTCTGGTCTTAATTGCTTAACCGAAAGATTATTGAAAAGTCCATTTTTTTCACTTGAAAAACCTAATTCTTTTGTCTTGGCGAGTATAATGTCCTGAATTTCGCCACTTTTTGCGTGTAATTTATGAGTTTTCTCAAGTCTATCTTGAGTTTCAGTCTCGCTCATAAAAGCTACTAATTTATTGAATACTTTTTTTGCATCAAGAAAGTCATTTCGCTTATCAATACCAACCTTGAACATTATTTTAGTTGTAATCATTTTCGTTCTGTTTTCTTATGGTTGCACATAACTTGTTTATTGTCGCTATAATTTACTTCAACCCTCCCAATAGGGTAGGGTTTGTCGCTACATTATCACCTAAACTATAGCGCATTGTATTTGCTGTTATATGGTAAATATAATGAATTAGTACATTTTTAAAGGTCTAAAAAGATTTATTTACATAGTAAGGGCATTTGCTTATAATTGCGATTCAAAAACAGTATAATTGGAATGAAATAATTAACATTTTGCGATTATTCCAAAAATTGTTACTTAATTTATACTTGTAATTATATGTATGCTCCCTTAAATTTAGAATTGAACATGAATCCAACCGCATTGTACGAAAGACCGAAAAATCACTGGAAAATCAAAAAACTTCCTGAGGCAAGTGAAGTTAAATCATTTGCAAAAGAATTGAATAAAAACGAAGTTGTCACGACGCTATTATTGCAACGTGGCATCAGCACAGCCGAAGAAGCAAAGCGGTTTTTTAAGCCCTCCTTAACTGACCTTCATGATCCATTTCTTATGGCTGGTATGGAGCGCGCAGTTGTTAGGATTGAAACTGCCATATCGAACGGAGAGAAAATTCTTGTTTACGGCGATTATGATGTGGACGGAACAACGGCAGTAGCACTTTTTTATACTTTCTTGAAAACATTGAATGCAAACTGTGGGTTTTATATCCCCGATCGTTATTCCGAAGGATATGGAATCTCGTTTATGGGAATAGATTTTGCTAAAGCGGAAAGTTATTCATTAATTGTTGCACTCGACTGCGGAATTAAATCAAACGATAAAGTAGACTATGCAAAAGAACGGAACATTGATTTTATAATCTGCGATCATCACCTTCCCGGCGATAAAATTCCTGATGCCGTAGCAGTGCTCGACCCTAAACGCGCAGATTGTAATTATCCCTACAAGGAACTTTGTGGTTGTGGAATAGGATTTAAGTTGGCGCAGGCAATTTCGCAGAAAAGAAACCTTGGCATAGAAACGATCACACCATTACTTGACCTAGTGGCTGTTGCCATTGCAGCAGATATTGTTCCGCTAACCGGCGAGAATAGAGTGTTGGCCAATTTTGGAATGCAACGAATTAATTCAAATCCAAGACCTGGCTTTAAAGCAATGCTGCAGCTTGAAAAATTTAATAAAACAATTTCAATTACGGATGTTGTTTTTATTTTAGCGCCAAGAATAAATGCAGCAGGGAGAATTGAACATGGAAAATTTGCTGTAGAACTTTTAACGGCCACGGATGATGCAATTGCAATTGCAGCAGCAGCAGGAGTGAATAAAAACAATTTAGATAGACGCAGCTTAGATAAGGAAATCACAACGCAGGCCCTGGCAATGGTTGCGGGTTCAGCCGAAATGCAAACGCGTAAATCAACTGTAGTTTTCAAAGCAGATTGGCATAAAGGCGTTGTAGGAATTGTTGCATCACGACTAATTGAAAAATATTATCGCCCAACAATTGTTTTAACCGAATCTAACGGTACCGCTACAGGATCGGCGCGCTCTGTAAAAGATTTTGATGTGTACGAGGCAATTGAAGCTTGCAGTTCATTATTAATTCAGTTTGGAGGACATAAATATGCAGCGGGATTAACAATGGATATTAAAAATGTAGCTGCTTTTATACTTCAATTTGAAAAAGAAGTAGCAGCAAGAATTACGGATGAACAATTAATTCCGACAATAGAATATGATATGGAGTTACCTTTTGAAAAGATTGACAAAGATTTTTTTGCTGAGATAAAGCAATTTGGTCCTTTCGGTCCAGGGAACATGTCGCCTGTTTTTCTCTCTCGTAAAGTGTATGACCGAGGCTGGGCAAGAGTAGTGGGGGAAAAACATTTGAAAATGGATTTAGAAAGCGCTGGAAATAGTAATAGAATTCTCCCTGCGATAGCTTTTGGCAAAGGCGATTTTTTTCTGTCCTTAGCAAATAAAAATGAAATTGATGTTTGTTATTCGATTGAAGAGAATGAATATAATGGAAAGGTGAGTTTGCAGCTGAGTGTGAAGGATATGAGAACGGAATAAATTTAATCGATAGCTATTTAAAATTATCGAATTACAACTCTGCCCAGTAAACCAGAAAAATGTTTCTTGGCATCTTCTAGTCCTTTAAGTTTAGAAAGTACAATCATCATATTCTCAAACTCTTTTTTTTCTTCTAGCTCCCTAATTTCTTTTCTGTATTCTGAAATCATTAACTCGACACTTCTTAATTTCAACGAATTGGAAGCATGCAAAGCAGCACTTCTTAATTCCATGCTTTCTGTTGTTACATAAATAGCATGTTTTTCCCAGTCAGAAAGTTGATAAGGAATAGAAACCAGGTCAATGGCCGTTTGAGAAATTTCATGTACTGGAAAGTTGACAAAATAATTTAAATCTGGAACAAGTCCATTTTCGGCGTGACGTTTAAACTCTACAAATATTTTTTCATAGATAGCATGTTCAAACGTTGCAGTGTCTTGCTCTAATTCATTGAGCATAAAGTCGGCGAAGGAAACTTTTATTTCAATTTCCACACCCGTTTCATCTTCTCCTCTTGCAAGTAACATCTGCGAGCCATACGACAGCAGTAAACGAATAATTTCGCGCTCTTGGTATTCTGTTCTTGTCTGTTGGTCGAGAGAAACTTTTTCTTCAGCCCTTGCAGTTAAATCAGGGACAAAACCATCTTCATTTGGACTTATTGTTTTTGTTCTTGCTTCACCTGTCTGTTTTTTATTGTAATTAGTTTTTCTAAATTTATTTAACTCATTTAGCAATGTCTGTTCTTCAATATCTAAAATGCGGGAACAGTCTTTTACAAAAACACTTCTTGTAATTGCATCAGGAATTAACGCAATGCTCGCTACAATTTCACGAATTAGTCCGGCCTTTTTAATTGGGTCATTTCCAACTTCGGCAGAAAGCAATTCTGTTTTAAACCGAATAAAATCTTTTGTGTTACTTTGAATAAATTGTTTCAACGCGTCACTTGAAACTTTTTTAGAATAAGAATCAGGGTCGTCGTTGTCAGGAAAAAGTAGAACACGAACGTTCATGCCTTCTTCTAAAATTAAATCTATCCCTCTGAAACTTGCTTTAATTCCAGCAGGATCTCCGTCATATAAAATAGTTATGTTATTGGTGTAACGTCGTATTAATCGTATTTGTTCAACCGTTAGCGATGTTCCGGAACTTGCCACAACATTTTCAATCCCCGCTTGGTGCATGGAAGTAACGTCAGTATATCCTTCTACTAAATAACAGATATCCTCTGCAATAATTTGTTTTTTCGCGAAGTATAAACCGTACAGGACGTTACTCTTATGATAAATTGCTGTCTCTGGCGAGTTAATGTATTTCGCAATTTTTTTGTCGGATTTAAGTGTTCTCCCTCCGAAAGCAATTACGCGACCACTTGGGTTATGCACTGGGAAAATTATCCTTCCCTTGAAACGATCAAAATATTTTTCTTTGTCTTCTTCAGATTGAATTGTTAGGCCAGCTCCTACTAGGTAGGGGAGCTTATAACCCGCCGTGAGCGCTGCATCTGTTAAGTTTTTCCAAGTGTCAGGCGAATATCCTAATTGAAATTTTTCAATTATATCGGGACGAAATCCGCGCTCTTGAAAATAAGAAAGTCCAATTGCCTTTCCCTCTTCCGTTTCGTGTAAATTTTTCGTGTAATGTTTTTGAGCAAAACCAGAAACTAAAAATAAACTTTCTCGTTCATTGTCTTTGGCTTGTTGTTCTGAGGATTGCTCTTCTTCTGCTATTTCAATGTTGTATTTTTTTGCAAGCCATCGCAATGCCTCCGGGTAGGTGATGTGTTCATGCTCCATCACAAAATTAATTGAATTGCCACCTTTACCACAGCCGAAACATTTGTAAATGCCCCGCGCCGCTGATACATTAAATGAAGGCGTCTTTTCGTTGTGAAACGGACATAAGCCCAGCATGCTCGATCCGCGTTTTTTTAGCGCCACAAATTCTCCAACCACCTCGTCTATTCGGGCAGTGTCAAAAATTCGGTCAACTGTTTCTTTCGGAATCATTCTAATACGATAAACCAATTATTTAGGGAATGTGAAATTACGAATTGTTGTGAGATTCAACGAATTAAGGCTAATGTATTCTTAGAAAAATAACAAAATAGTTTTTTTTAATAAATGATTACCTTTTCTCAAGCCAATCAGCTGTTTAGGTATGCTTTGGGTGGATTATTTGTACCTCATTGACAATGCCTAAGTATTGTTAAAAATTTTCAAATATGATTTTTTAGGTATCTAATATATTGTACATTTATTCAATTAAACTGAAACTTAAATGATATTGATAAATAAAAAGGGGCACACTAAATTTAATTCAACAAAAATGAAATCTAAATTACTCTTATCTGTTTTGCTCGCTTTCATCGGCTTGAGCGCATTCGCACAAGAACAAAAAATAGTGTTGGACGAAAGCAAGAAACTTGGAGCTGCAACAAAATCAGAAATGTTTACCCTTCAATGTTTGGGCGAATTGAATACGCCAACGGCTGACTTAAAATGGAAACCGATTTTAACAAACAAATGCATTTCGTTTGAACCTAAGTCGCCAAATTATGAATTGATTGAACAAATAAAAACTGAAAAATTAAGATTAAAGCAAGAACAGATTAACCTTCGAAAAGTGAACACTCCCGAAACCACTGCGCAAATTGTCACACCTGTTTTGGGTGCGAATTGGTTGGGAAATGTCAATAGCGGGAGCTCTCCTATGGATAATAATATAGCAATTTCCGATGGAGGAATTATTGTAAGCGTTGCGAATACTACGATTGAAATTGACGATGTAACTGGAAATCTGCTTTATTACAATGACATTTCTACATTTTTTAACGACCCTAGTATTTCAAATGCCTGCGACCCGGTTGTTTTATATGATGTAACTGCCGATAGATTTATTTTCTTTTTTCAGGAGTGCTCTGGTAATTCAGCAAATAGCTATTTGTGTATTTGCTTTTCTAAAACAAATAATCCAGCAACTGGCGGATGGTGGAAATATAAAGTTACCGGAAATCCTCTGAATGATAACAGCTGGTTTGACTATCCTAAAATGTCCATATCAAACAATGAGTTATATATTACTGGTAATTTATTTACTAATTCTAGTAACTTTAATCAAGCAATATTATACCAAATTCAAAAAGCTGCTGGCTATTCAGGAGGTAATTTAAGTTGGCAGTATTGGAATAATATCGCTGGCTCCCCTTTTACATTATGCCCCCTATCACACGGTCAGACAAGTTATGGCCCAGGTTGCTATTTAGTTGCGACAACAGCAGGAGGAGGGTCAACTGTGCAGTTGTATGATTTAACGGATGATATGACAGCATCGAATGAGCAATTAAATTATTATTCTATCTCCACAACAGCTTATTCCCCTGCGGCCGATGCGGGCCAATTAGGAACTACGTGTCTGCTTGATAATGGCGATTGTAGAATGCTTAGTGGGTTTTATTTAAATGGAATTGTGCATTTTGTTTTTCATTCTGATATTGGAAACGGATGGAATGGAATTAACTACAATAGACTAACCTTAAGTACTTCGACTAATCAGTCGAGTGTTTTTGGATTGTCGGGCACTTATGATTATTCTTATCCTTCATTAGCTTCCTATGCAACTACAATTTCTGACAAATCAGTAATGATTGGATTTGGCAGATCAAGTTCAGCGATTTATCCTGAAGTAAGAGTTGTTAATTGCGACGACGCGATGAATTGGTCACCATCTACTT
This sequence comes from Flavobacteriales bacterium, assembly GCA_002737665.1. Taxonomy (GTDB): domain Bacteria; phylum Bacteroidota; class Bacteroidia; order Palsa-965; family Palsa-965. The sequence continues at coordinate 6,849 of NSIF01000029.1, forward strand.
TAGTAAAATCCAGTAGCACTTTTGTAGGTAATAATTCTCAAATTGATGAAAGGTGGGGGGATTATACGGGCACTGTGCGTAAGCATAATAGCAGTAATCCAGCAGTTTGGATGAATGGGATGTATGGAAACTCATCTAATTCGTGGAACACCTGGATTGCTGAAATTTACGACAATTCTACAACGGGTATGATTGAAAATATGAGTGCTAATAGTTTAAGTGTATTCCCAAATCCTGTTGTAGAAACTTTTTCTGTTGAATTTACGCTTACAGAAAGCGCCAATCTCGAAATAGGTATTTTTGATATTTCAGGAAAAATGGTCAAGGAGTTGTATAAAGGAAAAGGTTTGCAGGGGGATAATTTTTTCTCATTTAATAAAGCAAATCTTCCAGCGGGAACTTATTTTTTAATCATTAACAATAACTCAAAAACAATCAAAAATGAAAAAATTATTATTGCTAACTAATTTTATCTGCCTTTATTTGTTTTTTTCATCTTGTCAAAACCGAGCTTCAAAACGAATTGAAAATATTGCTGAAGAGAAGGTGACAATTAAAGACAGTATATTAGCAGTTGACACTTCAAAAGTTTCAAAACAGTCAGTTGTTTCGGGACCTATTGAAGTAGCTATTGGAACAAAAAAGGACACAACAATAAAACCTGCTGAAGTCAAAGCAATAATCCATAAAGCTCCTGACCAGGCAAAAATAGATTCAATAAAAAAAGCAAAATTAAAGAACAAGAAATAATCTCGTTAGTTGTAAACGAATTCTAATTATTGAAATAAACATCAAATAAAATGGGCAAAATATTTTTGATCTTAGTTTTATGCTTTTCCTTTACTGGCATTAAGGGGCAAAAGATATTTTCAGTTGATTACGAAAACCAAGCTGATGTAAAAGTTTTTGTTGTAAAATATGAGAATCAGGCGGACTTAAAAGTTTACAAAGTGAAGTACGAAAATCAAGCAGGGGCTAACGACGGGAAATGGTTTTTTACGAAGTATGAAAATCAATCCCAGAAAAAAATCTATTTTGTACAATATGAAAATCAGGCGGATTTAAAAATTTATTTTGTAGAATACGAAAACCAGGCCGGATGGAAAAACAACAGCAAGAAAAGTCTGTTGTATTAAGCAATCATTTTTCATTAGGAAATATTTTTATTTTTCCCAGTCCTTCTCAACCATATTTCCGAATTCATCCCAGAATTTCCATTTGCCAACCATTCTATCTCCTTTATAATACCCCTCTGAACTTTTCTTTTCGTTTTCAAAATAAGTTACAGCATACCCTACACGAAGACCATTTTCATAGTTTCCTTTGCTCCATAACTTCCCAGATCTATAAAAAGATAACCACTCTCCTACACGAAGTCCGCCCATTACATCGCCACGAATGTATATTACGCCATTATCATATTTATCAATTCGGGTTCCTGTATAGATGGAATCTTTTTTGGTGTTTCGTGTTTTTTCAAGTGGTGTATTAACAGTAATGCCCCGCTTGGGGTTGACCATCGAGTCAGCAGTTTTATTTTTAACTTCGGAAGAATTGCAAGAAAAAAGAGTAAGTAGAAAAAGGAGAGGTAATAGATAATGCTTAGCCATAAATAATTTCTTTGTAAAGTTTAGTTTTTTTATAATATTCTATTTTTATAATTTTCCCATTCTCTCCAAAATACCTCCATCTATTAATTTTTGCACCTTTTTTGTAATATCCGATTGAGTTGATTTCACCGGTTAGTTTGTAATCTGCGTATTTGCCGTTGTAAATCCCATTTTGGTACACGACCTCTTTAAGTTTGTTGCCGGTAGTATCATAAAAGTTCCATACACCTTCGTTTTTTCCATTAATAAAACTCCCCAAACTTTCAACCTCTCCATTTTCATGGTAAAATGTCCAATTACCTATTTGACTTCCCGCGCTGTCAACCATTCCTTGACACTTTTGTTTTCCGCTAGGATAATTAAATTTTTGAAAATAATTTTGTCCATTGAGTTCAGCCCAACAAATTATGCTTAATCCAATGAATGTTAAAAACAAACTCCTCATTTTTCTCTTTCTGTTGTATAAATTACAAGTTCGCGCAAAGAGTTTTTGGCATCGCTATCCTGAAATTCATCAAGCAAGTCAAGCGCCCTTTTTCTGTATTCATACATTCGCTGTCTTGCGTATGGAATGCCTCCCGATGCGTGAACAAATGCAATAACCTCTGCAACTTTTTCTGGTGATTCATTATGGTGTTTCACTAAATTAATGATGTGTCTTTTATCGGATCGGGAAGAATTATTTAAAGCAAATATCAATGGCAAGGTCATTTTTTTTTCTTTAATGTCTATACCCGTTGGCTTCCCAATTTTTGCATCTGTACCATAATCAAACAGATCGTCTTTTAATTGAAATGCGATGCCTGTTAACTCACCAAACTGATGCATTTTCTTTATTAAATCTTCGTTTTCTGTTACACTCGCCGCACCGCTTGCACAACAAGACGCAATAAGCGAAGCGGTTTTTTTTGTGATGATTTTAAAATAAACATCCTCGGCAATATCCAGTCGTCTTGCTTTTTCAATTTGCAATAATTCACCCTCACTCATTTCTCTCACCGCTTCAGAAACAATTTTTAGCAAATGAAAATCATTATTGTTTACAGAAAGCAGGAGCCCACTTGAAAGCAAATAATCGCCCACAAGGACAGCTATTTTGTTTTTCCAAATGGCATTAACAGAAAAATAGCCACGGCGCATATTGGAATCATCTACCACATCGTCGTGTACTAATGTTGCAGTATGAAGTAATTCAATGAGTGATGCAGCGCGGTAGCTCGACTCATTTATTGTACCACATAGCTTGGCCGACAAAAAAACAAATATTGGGCGCAGCTGCTTACCTTTTCTTTTTACAATGTACTGCGTAATTTTATCAAGTAAGGGGATAGAACTTTTCATCGACTGCCTAAACTTCTCCTCAAAGAGGTTCATTTCATCTGCAACAGGCAGTTTTATTTTTTCAATGATGTTCATTTATTCAGCTCTAGCAATTTGACAATAATTTATTTTAAAGACATTATTTTGATTTCAAAATCAATTTCTCTCCTTCTTTTGTTATCGCATCGTTTTTATTCGCCAATTGACCACATGCCGCATCAATGTCTTTTCCTCTAGAGCGACGCACATTTACGATAACACCCCTTTCTTCCAAAATGCCGGTGAACCGATTTAATCTTTCGGGCAAAGTTTGTTCAAATTCTCCGCCGTCAATTGGATTGTACTCAATGATGTTCACTTTTGCAGGTACCTTTTTACAATAGGCCGCCAATTCTTTCGCATCTTCAACACCATCATTAAAATCTTTGAAAACAATGAATTCAAATGTTACACTTGTGCCTGTTTTTTCGTAAAAATAATTCATTGCATTGGCAAGTGCATCCAACGAATTTTCTTCATTGATTGGCATAATACGATTTCGTTTTTCGTCATTGGCAGCATGCAAAGAAAGTGCGAGGTTGAAACGGACTTCGTCATCACCCAGCTTTTGAATCATTTTTGCAATGCCTGCTGTTGAAACAGTAATTCTTGATGGCGACATATTTAATCCATCGGGAGCTGTAATGCGTTCCACAGAGCGCAACATATTTTTATAATTTAAGAGTGGCTCACCCATTCCCATGTATACAATATTGGTAAGCGGTTGTTGGTACTTTTCCTGTGCTTGATTACGAAGAAGCACCACTTGGTCGTAAATTTCTTCCGCATCTAAATTTCTTAAACGTGCAAGTTTTCCAGTAGCGCAGAATTTGCAGGTTAAACTGCAACCTACCTGTGATGAAATACAGGCTGTCATGCGTGAAGCTGTTGGAATCAATACGCCCTCTACAATATTGTTGTCGAATAACCGAAATGCACTTTTAATAGTTCGGTCATTACTTATTTGAATATTATCTAAAGTCACAATTGGGAAAGTAAAATGCTCCTCTAAAACCAAACGTACTGTTTTTGAGAGGTTTGTCATTTCACTAAAATTTCGGGCCGATTTTTCCCAAAGCCACTCCCAGACTTGTTTTCCACGAAAAGCTTTTTCACCCTTACTTATAAAAAAGTTTTTAAGGTCTTCTTGAGAAAGACTGCGAATATTTAACTTTTTTTCTAACATTAGAACAAAGGTACGATGTAAAATCTGCTACCATCAAGGAGAAGGCGAATAAAAATGACGAACTTTACGCCATGCGTTTTTTAACTTCTAATTATGTTTTTTCTGCCCATACTGGATTTGTACCGAATGGGATTCTCGTTATCGATGAAGCGGGTGTTGTTCATGATCTTTTAGACCCTTTGAAAGTGTCTCAGCTCCCTGCAGCTGAAAAATTTGAGGGAATACTTTGCCCTGGGTTTATAAATTCTCATTGTCATATTGAACTTTCTCATCTCAAAGGACAAATTTCGAAGCACAAAGGTTTTGTAGGTTTTGCAAAAGAATTAACGGAGTATCGTTCAAATGCCACTCATCAACAAATAGTAGATGCGATTGTGCTGGCTGAAGATGAAATGTTGCGAAATGGAATTGTGGCCGTTGGGGATATTTCAAATGGCATTGATTCTTTTGAGGACAAGTCAAAGAAAAGATTGCGCTACCATACTTTTATTGAGTTGCTTTCTTTAAATCCTAAAATGGCAGAAAAGGTTTTGGAGGTCGGACTTTTTTTGAAAACGGATTGCCCACAGACTGCATCTGTAGCACCACACGCAGCTTATTCAGTTTCAACTGAATTAATGGAACTCATTGGAAACTCAGCTCATAGAGAATTGCTGCCGCTGACTATGCATAACCAAGAGAGTATTTCCGAAAGCGAGTTTTTTATTACCGGGAAAGGTCCTGTTAGGGATTTGTATGATTTTTTGGGATTAGACATTTCATTTTTCAAACCTACAGGATTGAATTCCCTTCGATCAAAATTAAAATCCTTGCCTTACGATCGTAATTTAATTTTGGTACACAATACTTTTACTTCTGCTAGTGACATACAATGGGCAGAATATTATAGTAAACAATTGTATTGGTGTTTTTGTCCAAATGCAAATTTGTATATCGAAAACAATCTTCCTGATTATAAATTATTTCTCGATGCAAAAGTGAAAATTGTAATTGGTACGGATAGTTTAGCATCGAACGCAGGCCTTTCTATTTTAGATGAACTAAAAACCATTTCAAAGCATTGTCCGCAAATATCATTTGAGGAATTGTTGACTTGGGCTACAAAAAATGGCGCCGAAGCATTGCAATTTTCTGATTTTGGAACATTTGAGAAAAATAAAATTCCGGGAGTAAATTTATTATCTTGTGTAACGACAGAAAATATTGGAGACGACACTTCGGTAACAAAAATAATTTAAAATTACCTGTTAATTTAAGGATGGGTTCCTCCACTTAAGTCACTAACAAAATTTATTCTGTATTTTATCAGGGCTTCTGCAATAGCTAGATCTATGGGCGAGGTTAATTTAAAATTATCTACGTTTCCGTCTACTAAATAAATTTTTTCTCCAAGAGATTCAACTACTGAAGCATCATCAGTGAAGGTGTATTTATATTCTTGTGAATATGCTTTTTTAATTAGCGGAACAGAAAAACATTGTGGGGTTTGGATTAAACAATATTTAGATCGATCCAAGGCCACACTTTCGGTAGAAACAATTTGTCGAATAGAATCATTTAGTGGTATTGCTGGAACAGCATTTCCATAACGCTCTGCCGACTTAAATGAACTGGAGATAGTTTTAACTGTTACTAAGGGCCGTACAGAATCGTGCACCGCAACAATCGCATCCTGATCAGTTATTAGGGCTAGACCATTTTTCACTGAATCAAATCGTGTTTCTCCACCTGCTGTAATCTGAACGGAAATGGGAAGTACAAATTCAGAAGTTATCTTTTCCCATACTGAAAATTGGTCGCCAGGGATAACAAGAATAATTATAATAGCAGGATCAAATTCCGCAAAAGCTGCAATGCTGTGCAGGATTAGTGGCTTTCCATCTAATTTTAAAAATTGTTTAGGGGTGGGGGATTGCATTCGCGTTCCCTTTCCTGCCGCAACGATAATTGCATATCTTTTCATCTTTGAAATTTCAGAAAAAAAATTAGATAATCAACATCGCATCACCATATGAAAGGAAACGGTACTTTTCTTTTACGGCTTCTTTGTAAGCTTTCATCGTAAGGTCATACCCGCCGAAAGCTGTTGTCATCATGAAAAGTGTAGACTCCGGAGGATGAAAATTGGTAACCATACAATTTGCGATTGCAAAATCGTGTGGAGGGAAAACAAATTTATTTGTCCAGCCACTGAAAGGTTTTAAATAACCATCGGTTGACACATACGTTTCTGTTGCCCGCATAGTAGTAATCCCTACTGCACAAATTCGTTTTTTGTTTTTCTTTGCTTGATTTATGACTTCGGTACTTGACACTGGAATGTCTAATTTTTCAGACTCCATTTTGTGCTTAGTAAGATCTTCTACCTCTACTGGTCTGAAGCTACCAAGGCCAACGTGCATTGTTATTGTTGGGAAAGAAATACCTTTTAGTTCAAGTCGCTTCATGAGTTCGCGGGAGAAATGTAAGCCTGCAGTTGGAGCTGCAACAGCGCCTTCTACTTCAGCGAAAATAGTCTGGTACCTATCTTTATCATCATCATTCACCACTCGCTTGATATATTTTGGAATTGGCGTGTTACCCAATGCTTCGATAGTACTCTTAAAATCTTCAAATGGACCATCAAATAAGAATCGCAGGGTTCGTCCACGGCTTGTTGTATTATCAATAACTTCAGCAACTAGATTGTCATTCTCACCGAAATAAAGTTTGTTGCCAATTCTAATTTTTCTTGCAGGGTCAACCAAAACGTCCCAAAGTCGTGACTCACGATTTAACTCGCGAAGCAAAAACACTTCAATTTTTGCGCCTGTTTTTTCTTTGTTACCATAAAGGCGTGCAGGAAAAACTTTAGTGTTATTCAAAATCATCGCATCTCCGTCGTCAAAATAATTAATGATGTCCTTGAAAACTTTATGTTCTATTTTGCCTGTCTTGCGGTCAATGACCATCAAACGAGACTCGTCGCGGTTTTTGGCTGGATAATCAGCAACTAAATCAAGCGGTAGGTGAAATTTGAATTGGGATAATTTCATAATAAGAAATCGATATTTTACGACCTTTGAGATCGTGTGAAAATAAAATGAATGCAGCTATAGTTAAAACAATTTTGTCTTTGGCTTATAGTTCAAACGGGCGCAAATATATCCTTATCGCACCCCCCTTGTCAAGTAAAATCGCACTTTTGTGAAAAATAAAGTTCTATATAGCTTAGGAACAGCTATTCATATTAAGTCGAAGATGCTCTGGTTTTGTATTTCTCAGCACCGTTGCTTAGGAATCTATTAATATCGTTCCAGTCATTTCCTCTGGAATCGCCACGCCCAGCATGGTTAAAAGTGTAGGTGCAAGGTCGGCTAATCTGCCGTTATTTATTTTTTTGAAACGAGGGTCAATAAGCACGCAAGGAACCGGATTTAGGGTGTGTGCCGTATTTGGACTTCCATCTGCGTTAATCATAAAGTCCGCATTTCCATGATCGGCTATTATTATAAAAGAATAATTGTTTTTGATTCCCGCTTCAACGACTTTTTGAAGGCAAGCATCTACAGTTTCTGCCGCCTTCACTACTGCAGTGTAATCGCCTGTATGCCCAACCATATCTGTATTTGCAAAATTCAAACAAACAAAATCGGCAGATCCCTTTTCAAGTTCAGGAACAATGGCATTGGTAACTTCCAGTGCACTCATTTCTGGTTGTAAATCGTAGGTAGCAACTTTAGGTGAAGGAATCATCAATCTCGATTCGCCCTGAAATTCTTGCTCTCTTCCGCCAGAGAAAAAGAAAGTGACGTGTGGGTATTTTTCGGTTTCAGCAATTCTAATTTGTTTTAGGTTTGCTTTTGATACAACTTCTCCCATGGTCATTTTTAAATCATCTTTAGCATACATGACCTGTATATTTTTGAAAGCATGATCGTAATTGGTCATTGTTATATACAAAAGAGGAATTATTTTCATTCCATGATCGGGAAGATTTTTTTGAGTAAGAACAGATGTGATTTCACGACAACGATCAGTTCTGAAATTAAAACAGATAACAGCATCGCCTTCTTTAATTGTTGCAATAGGAAAGCCGTCGGCATTTGTAATAATAATTGGTTTTATAAACTCATCGGTAATCCCTTCGTTATACGATTGGTTTATTGCCGTCAATCCGTTAGTTGTATTTGTTCCAATTCCATTTACCAATCCATCATAAGCAATCTTAACTCGTTCCCATCTTTTGTCGCGGTCCATTGCATAATATCGTCCTGTTATGCTCGCTAATTTTCCTGTGCTAAGCTTCATGTGCGCGAGCAACTTCTCTATGTATCCATAACCACTTTTCGGATCCGTATCTCTTCCATCGGTGAAGGCGTGAACAAATACCTGCTCAACATTATTTTCTTTAGCAACGTTTAGCAAATGGTGTAAATGTTCTTGTGACGAATGAACACCACCATCAGAAACTAATCCAATTAGATGTAGCGATTTATTATTTTGTTTAACGTAATTGAAAGTTTCGAGCAAGACAGGGTTTTTGTCAATAGAATTATTCCGACATGCTAAATTTATTTTTACGAGATCTTGGTAAACAACTCTTCCAGCACCAATGTTTAAATGCCCCACTTCAGAATTCCCCATTTGTCCAGCGGGCAAGCCAACATCTTCTCCTGAAGTTTTTAATGTGCTATGCGGATAATTAGCAAGTAAAGAATTGTAAAACGGGGTTTTTGCATTTGCAATAGCATCAGATTTTGTTCCGTCGCCAATTCCCCAACCATCGAGAATAATTAAAATAGCTTTATTGTTTGTCATGTTGTTTAGTTGGAATTGTAATTTCAAAAACACTTCCTCCGCCAGGCGCATCTGTTATGCTAACCCCCCAGCCATGTGCAACGCAAAGCGATTGAACAATATATAAACCAAGTCCTGTTCCTTTAGTTGAACGAGTTTCTTCGTTACCAACTCTATAAAATCGTGTAAAAACTTGTTGCTTCTCTTCTTTTGCAATACCAAGACCTTGATCAGCAATTGAAATAAGAATTGCTTTATGTATTGTGCTTAACGAAACTTTAATTTCTGTACCTAGTTTAGAATATTTAACTGCATTTTCAAGTAGGTTAATGAAAATGGAATGAAACCCTATTTTGTCAAACGAACTGTAAATATTTTCTGTGATTTTACATTTAATTTGATGGTTGCGAGCAAAACCAGCACTTGCTTTTTCAGTCAAATCCTTAACAACTTCAGATAAATTTGCACTTTCTTTAGAGAGAGAATAGGAATGGTTGTCAATTCTTGCAGCAACTAATATGTTTTCTACAAGTGCATTCAGTCGATCCGTATCTTCAATTGCGTCAATTAGCATTTCTTCTTGTTGCGTTTTTTGTAAGGAGCGCTTTTGTATTGTTTCAAGCTGTAATCGAATTGATGCAAGAGGTGATTTTAGTTCGTGTGTTACTGAAAGTATAAAATTTCTTTGCTGGGTCGAAAGCTCAATTTCTTTTTGGAAACTATTTTTTGTTCTTAAAATTCCGAGGACTAATAAAATTAGGAAGACAGAGCCTTCACCAAAAATCATTAACCATTGCTTATGAAGTTTATTTTTTAGTAGCTCCTCTTCCTTTAGTAATTCTGTTTTGTTGATTGTAGCTTCTTGTAATTTTAAGACAAGAACTTTTTGGGACACCAATGCCACGTTATTGTTTAATCGGATTAACAAATAGGCCCACCACCCAAATTGGATGAATACATAAATTACAAGGATGTAAAAAAGCAGTAAGGGCCTAGTTCTTTTAGCTGAATTCATAAATCAAATGTACGAAATCAGAATTTCAAGTTTCAGCATTTATTTTCCCTAATTGATAGGGCAAAGAGAAGGATATTTGAGAGCATGGAATATTGGTTTAAAAATATATTTTGCATTTAATTTGTTTTCTACTAAAAATTAGTTTTACCTTTGCGTCATAATCATCACGATTCTGTTTAAAAGCAGAAACCAACCGAGCAAAAAAAGCAAACGGTGGTAAAACGATGAGGACCTACAGGTCAACAAAAATAAAGGAATACCCTGGAAATCCTTATTGTAGTTGTGGTGGTTTAGCTGATAAACCAACTAAAACCATATGCTATGAATTACCTTTTCACCACCGAGTCAGTATCAGAAGGTCATCCTGATAAAATTGCTGACCAAATCTCAGATGCTATTCTTGACAACTACCTCGCATTCGATCTGCATTCAAAAGTTGCATGTGAAACTTTTGTTACTTCAGGGCAAGTAATAATTGGAGGTGAGGTGCATTCCCGTGCAAGGCCAGACCACCATAAAATAATTAGAAACCTCATCAAAGTCATGCGCAATTATTTCTTCGCTGCATACGGACATGTGGGGCGCAATTATCAGCAGGGTGTTACAAAAACATTTACTGACATTTCAGGAAATAAAGAACAGAGAAAAGTAGATCTGTTCACATGGGAAAAAACAGATGTTGCAAACGATTTAAGTAAACTTTTTAAAATTAAATAATTTGACCCTAAATAAATAAATAATTAAACCAGCATCACGAGCAGCCATTACAAGGGCTCACCAACCTGTCTTCCGTAGATAAGGTGGTAAGACGATGTGCCTGGGATAGTCCCAGGAATTCGAACCCCAAAAATGTTCTGTGCGTGGTGTGCAAAAAACAAAAAGCACTATGCAAATAAAAAACAAATTTCTTAACACCATTGGTGTTTATGGCTTTGATGAAGTAGAGCCACTGATTCTAGCTGCATTGATTTCTGAAGATCCGATTTTACTAATCGGGAAAGCAGGCACAGGTAAAACATTTTTACTGAATAGCATTTCAGAAGCACTTGGATTAGAGAACAGGCATTACAATGCCAGCTTGATTTCTTTTGATGACCTCATTGGTTTTCCGGTTCCGGATGAGGAAGGAAAAAAAGTAATCTTTCTTCCAACCCCTGCTACAATATGGGGAACTGAAACAGTTCTTATTGACGAACTGAGTCGTTGTAAGCCCGAAACTCAGAATAAATTTTTCTCCATCATTCATGAGAAGAAAATTCAGGGGATTCCACTTGAAAAGTTATGCTATCGCTGGGCTGCAATGAATCCGTTTTCTTTTGAAGCAGCTGAAGGCGATGACCATTATGAAGGAAGTCAGCCGCTTGATCAAGCACTTGCTGACCGCTTTGCCTTTATTATTGAAGTTCCTGACTGGCTTCAACTCACAAAAAAAGAACAGGAATCAGTCATATATCCTGCAGGAGAAAATACTATTTCAAATGATAATGGAACTCTAAGTCAGTTTATAGCGAAACTCAAACCAGTTTTTAATGCCTGCATCACGCATCCGTATCCTGAGGTGGTCAGTTATTGCCGGCTTGCCACATCGCTGCTTACCGAAGCCGGTCTCCGGATTTCCCCAAGAAGAGCAAGATTGCTTGCAAGAAATATTACCGCCCTGCTTTGTGTTGCAAATGCAAACGACATTCAGTTAAATAAAAACAACCGAAAAAGTCTGTATAAGCTTGTCCTCAACTGGAGTCTGCCTCATCGTGCTTATAAAGATCATGTGCCGCAACATTTAATTGATTCAGCACATTCAGAAGCTGTGCGGCTGACATTTGAATCGAACCCCGATGAAAAGTGGATATCAGAATTTTTATGGAAGAATAAACTGAAGGATAAACTAAAAATGCTTTTTCAGGACCCGGTAGAAACTGATGTGCGCAGCCTGGCAGTAATCCAACTTCTTGTAAGGGAAAGCAAATCACGTGCAGCAATTTTTTCTTTCTGCCTGTTTCCCTTGCTGAGTGAATGCGATCTTGTCAATGAAGAAGCTTACAATGAATTATCTAAAATTGCAAAAAAGATATTATATATTGATGGAAAAATGGAATGGCGTGAAAATAACCAATCATGGCATTCGATTCATCCATCTTGGTCAAATTGCCTTCAGTATTTAAGCCGGTTCTCAGAAAATGATGACAAGCGAATACAACGGGCAAAACAATTGTTTCTATACCTCATCACTGAAAATGTTCTGATCCCTGAACCTGAAATAATTGAGGAAGAATTCAATCAGTGTTTCACTCAGGCAAAGAATTATGTTCTTAATAGTTCAAAAAAATAATTCTCATGTCTAAACAAGATCAGGAAATTATTTGCACGAATGGAGCAACATCTTCAAACGTGTTGAACAATACGGGTGGTCCAAGGTCACGTGTCAGGACGGAAGAAATAAAGAATTCTTTCTTTAAAAATAAAAGCGGAATACTTACCAGCGAGCTCATTGGACTTAAAATTTCCGAAGAAAATAATGACCTTGAAAGCTGGGTACTTGGGGTTGGCAGAAATTTGAACATTCGTTCTTGGGAGGCAATCAATAAGCAAATCCTTCTACCTTCAGAAAAACTGCTTGTTATATCAGCTGATAACATTGAACTGGAATTATTTGAATCCACTAAACAGGATGACTGGAGCATACTTCGTTCAGCCATCATTTTATCGATGTGCAGTGAAACACATTATCTCCCGGAAAGCTCAAGAATATACACTCGAAAAAGACTTGAAAGAAAAATCAAATTAATCAAAATAGATTTAAATAAATTTTATGAACTGGACTGAAAATCAGATACGCCATATTGTAGCGGAATTTGCAGAAGAGAATGCTTTTGCCTGCAACGCACTTTTTAAAATTTGTGAAATACGATTTACCGATCAGGTTCGAACGCTTGCCGTGACCATAGCACACAGCCCGGCATTGTTGATAAACAAATCTTTCTTTGATGCACATGCAATAGAAGAGAATGATATTAAATGCTGTCTCATGCATGAATTCCTTCACGTATTACTGCAGCACACTGAAAAATACAAATTCAATACCCCCTTGTTGAATCTTGCACTGGACTCAATTATCAACTCTATTATTCATCGCGTATACGGTTCTGAATTTTCATCATTTTTTAGCCGGTACTATAAGGATGAGGGCATTCAAACTTTGTTAAGTCCTCCTTATGATGATGATAAAAATGCTTCGGATGATTTCCTGGCTATCAGAAAAGATGTTTATGCAGGTAAATTCTCCGGAGATAATTTATACGAGCTGTTACAATACCTTTTTCAAAAAGGGGTGATTAATTCAAAGGAAACAATCTTGTTTGTGGGCAATCACTCTCCTTCTGAAATATCTCCTGAAAATCGGAAAATACTTGATGAAATTCTTAAGAAAATGGATGGGTCACTGATCTGGAATAAACCGGGGACGCGAGGAAGTGCGGATGGATTAAAGGACGAAGAAAAACGAATCAAAGAAATGAAAGTGAATAAATGGAGAAATTCAACTCATTCCATTTTAAAAAAATGCCTTACTGGTGATTACAAGAAAAAAAACAAGCTTTCTAAAAAAAAAATATTCATCCCCGTATTAAGCAATACGGACAGGAGAGCCATTGCAACCTATTCACTCAACAAAATTATTCCAATGTCCGCAACTATTATTTGCCTTCCGCAGTCATCCGAAACTGTGAATATTTACTTTGATGTAAGTGGTTCCATGAACCCTGAAATTGATTTGATAATTTCCCTGCTTCATAGTTTCAGGAATGAAATCAAAAAGCCGCTATGGGTTTTCTCTGATGCAGTAAGTGAGGCAACTTTTCAAAATGGCTCTTTAATATACCATTCATCAGGTGGAACAAGCATATCCTGTGTCTTTGACCATATTAAGAAAATGAAGTTCAAAAAGAGTTTAATCGTGACGGATGGTTACACCGAAGACATAGACGCAATGCTACTTGCAGGAATAAACACAAAAAATATTTGGGTGATTGTAAGTGCTGAAGGCAATCCTTCGCAATTCGAAAAGAACAATATCAAATATCATCAACTAACTAAAATCTAAAATGAAACGATACTCAGAAGTGGTCCTCAACGGACATCCCGATAAATTCTGCGACCTCATATCAGACAGATTCATCAGGGAATTATATAAATCAGACAAGGAGGGCTATGCGCAGATTGAAGTCTCGGTATGGTCTGACCAAATTTTTCTAACCGGTGGAATTGCAACGAGGCACAAATTGCCATTCTCGTCATCGGAAATCATAGTTTCTGTGGGAGAAGAAATAGGATATTCAGCGGAAAATCATATTGATGTCAGGAAGTATAAAATACACGATCATATTTGCTGCATAAATGAGGATCCGCGTAAGTGGACAAATTTTGTAAATGACCAATCGATTGTAATTGGTTATGCCGGCTACGACGCAAAAACAAAATTTCTGCCGCCTGAACATTTTTTATGCTGGTATTTTAGAGAGCATCTTATTCATGCCATAGAGAATGGCATTTTAAAGAAACAAGGACCTGACGGAAAAATTCTTGTGGTAATGAATGAAGACAATTCAGGCTGGCAGGTCAACACCATTCTCATTACCATGCAGCAGACAGAAAAAAAATCATTCATTGATTTTACCGATGAGGTGCATTTGGTAATTCAAAAAGCATATCTTACTTTACAGAATATAGATCAGCGATGGGTTACTGAATGGAAGGACATTAAAGTTCTGATAAATCCGAACGGACCTTTGTTAAATGGTGGCAGCGATGGTGATAACGGGCAAACGGGAAGGAAGCTGGCGATGGATTATTATGGGCCCCGTATACCGATTGGTGGAGGCGCTATGTATGGAAAAGATCTTTCTCACATCGACAGGATAGGTGCAATTAATACCAGAAACTTTGCGCTTGAAATGGTAATGAATGGTGCGAAAGAATCTATGGTAAAGGTCTGTTATGCTCCCGGAATAAATGAGCCTTTGAGTATCGATATTATGTCTGACAAAAGGCCAAGCCTTAACGCTGAAGAGTTTTTTAATTTTACAGGAATGAAGAGAAGATTAGACATAGAATATCTGAATTACAAACTTGATAATATTGCTGGCTTTTATAACATTAACACCATTATCCTATAGCAACTAAATCATGAATAAAGAAC